>DATNGY010000070.1:0-10261 GCA_035605735.1 Solirubrobacteraceae bacterium | reverse complement strand
GGAGGCGATGATCCGCAGCGCGGCGAGCGCCGCGCCCAGCGAGGCCGGGACGTTGGACGCCGTGAAGAGGAACGCGCGGCTCTGCAGCTTGAGGAACTCGACGACGTCCAGCGGCCCCGCGAGGAAGCCGCCGCACGAGGCGAGCGACTTCGAGAACGTCCCCATCCGCAGGTCGACGCGCTCCTCGACGCCGAGGTGCTCCGAGGCCCCGGCGCCGCGCGCGCCGAGGACGCCGGCGGCGTGGGCCTCGTCGACCATGAGGCGTGCGCCGAAGCGGGCGCAGAGGTCGGCGATCGCCGGGAGCGGCGCGAGGTCGCCCTCCATCGAGAAGACGCCGTCGACGACGACGAGGACGCCGCCCCCGTCGCCGGCTGCGCGCTCGAGCGCGCGCTCGAGCTTGTCGAGGCGGTTGTGGCGGTACGGGCGCAGCTTCGCGCGGCTCAGCAGGCAGCCGTCGAGGATCGAGGCGTGGTCGCCCGAGTCGGCCACGACGCTGTCGCCCGGGGCGAGGATCGCGCCGAGCGTGCCGACGTTGGCCTGGTGGCCGGTGGTGAAGACGATCGCGTCCTCGGTGCCCATCCAGGCCGCGATCTCGGCCTCGAGCTCGAGGTGCATCGCGGTCGTCCCGTTGAGCAGCCGCGAGCCTGTGAGGCCGGTCCCGTAGCGGTCGAGCGCCTCGCGCGCGCCGCGGGCCACGCGCGGGTCGTCCGTCAGCCCGAGGTAGTTGTTCGAGCCGAGCATGATCCGCTCGGCGCCCTCCATGTGCACGACGGGCAGCGCGGGGCCCTCGAGGACGCGGAAGTACGGCAGCACGTCGGCCTCGCGCGCGGCGCGCAGCTGCTCCGCGCGCTCGTGCTCGCGGGCCTTCGCGAAGACGTCGATGGTGGTCTCGGGCATGTAGGGTGCGCCGCCGTGCCGGTGAGCGTGCGACCCGTCGCGGGGCGGCGCGACATCAAGGATTTCATAGAGCTCCCCTTCCGCCTGCACGCGGGCACGCCGTGGGTCCCGCCGCTGCGCCTCGAGCGGCGCACGTTCCTCTCGCGCAAGCGCAACGCGTTCTTCACCCGCGGCGATGCGTGCCTGTTCCTCGCCGAGCGCGACGGCCGCGTCGTCGGACGGGTCAGCGCGCAGGTCGACGACGCCTTCAACCGCCACCACGGGAACGCCTGGGGCATGTTCGGCTTCCTCGAGCTCGAGGACGACCCCGAAGCCGTGCGGGCGCTCCTCGACGCGGCCGCCGGATGGCTGCGCGCGCGCGGGCGCGACCGGATGGTCGGGCCGATGGACTTCACGATGAACGGCGAGGCCGGCGTGCTCGTCGAGGGCTTCGAGCGCGAGCCGATGATCAAGCAGCCCTGGCAGCCCCGCTACTACGCCGCGCGCCTCGAGGAGGCCGGCCTGGCCAAGGCGATGGACTTGCTCATGTGGGAGCTGCAGATCGCCGACCGCGAGCACATGCTGCCGATCCTGTTCGAGCTCGCCGGGGACGTCGAGCCCAAGCACGGGATCACCCTGCGCAAGATGACCCAGCGCTCGCTGCGGCGCGACCTCGACCGCTTCGCCGAGGTCTACAACGCGGCGTGGAGTCGCAACTGGGGCTTCGCGCCGTACGGCCCGAAGGACCTCGACTTCTACGCCTCCGAGCTGCGGCTCGTGCTCGACTCGCCGTGGTTCATGGTCGCCGAGCGCGGCGAGCAGACCGTGGCGATCGCCATCACCGTGCCCGACATCAACCAGGTGCTGCGCCGCATGAACGGGCGGATCCTGCCGCTCGGGTGGTGGCACTACCTGCGACGGCGGCGGATCATCGACCGCTGCCGCGTCGGCTTCCTCGGGGTCAAGCCCGAGTTCCAGCACACGGGGGTCGCGGCGCGGCTCTACGTCGAGCACTTCGACCAGGCGGCGCGAACGCGCGTGAAGTGGGGGGAGATGGGCTGGATCCTCGAGACCAACCGGGCTATGAACCGCGGCATGAAGGCGATGCACGGCCGCGTGGTCAAGCGCTATCGCGTCTTCGAGCAGACGCTGTAGCCCGTCGTTTCGCGGCTCCCGTGTACGATCCGCTGGGCCCATGGAGTCGAACCGCGCCGAGGACATCGAGGAGCTCACCGGCGAGCTCGTGCCCACCCCGGCGCCCGCGCCCGCCGCGAGCGAGCGCCCGGCCGGCGTCGTGCTCGCCCGGCAGGCCGCCGCGGTGGCGGCGACCTCCTTCGCGGCCGGGATCGCGACGGTCGCCGCGGTCCGGGTCGGGCGCGCGCACCGTGCACGGCGGCGCTCGAAGCGCCTGCCCGCCGTCGTGGCGTCGCGCTCCTTCCTGGTCGACGTGCACGTCCTCGGTCCGCGCGACTGACGCCGGCCGGCGCGCGCGGCCGCTACGACAGTCCGGCCGCGAGCGTGAGCGCGGCGAGCACCCGCCCCCCGGGCCCCGGCTCGCCGCCGTGAGTGGGAAGTTTCCGCTCCCTGCGAGCGGAAACCTCCCACTCAGGCTCGGACGGCTCGCGCCTACGCGCGCGCGCCGGCGGGCCGCGCGCGCCCCGCCGCCCAGGGGCGCCGCGTCCGCGCGGCGCGCTGCTGGCGGGCGATCGCCTTGGCCGCCCTCGAGGCCTCGATGCCCATGTAGCGCAGGTGCGCCGGCAGGTGCAGGAAGCCCACGAAGCGCAGCCCGGCGGCGGCCTCGTCGGCGGCCAGGGCGCGCGGCAGTCCGCGGGCGTCGAGGATCCCGAGGTGCCCGACGAGCGGCTCGAGCGCCGCGCGGTAGCCCGTCGCCGCGATGATCGCGTCGGGCTCGATCCGCTCGCCGTCAGCGAGCCTCACGCCGGTCGCGTCGAGGCGCTCGACGCCGGCGACGACCTCGATGCGGCCGTCGCGGATCGCCTCGATCGTCTCCATGTCGACGATCGCGGGCGCGACGCCGAGGCGCTCGAGGCGGCTGAAGACGCCCTCCTCGGGCTCGGGCAGCCCGAACTCGGTGAGGTCGCCGAACATCTTGCGCCGCCCCTTGGAGGCGATCGCGTCGGCCGTGCGCGTCGGCAGCCGCCGCAGCGCGATCGCGATCCCCGGTCCGATCGGCGAGCGCAGGAGCAGGTTGGGCGGCGTGCGCACGGCGAGGCGCACGCGCCGCGCGCCGCCGTCGACGAGGTCGTAGGCGATCTCCATCGCGGAGCATCCGGCGCCGACGACGAGCACGTCGGAGCCGACGTAGCGCTCGGGGTTGCGGTAGGCCGCCGCGTGGTCGAGGTTGCCCTGAAACTCGTCGCGGCCGGGCCAGGCCGGCACGTAGGGCGTTGCGTCGAAGCCGGTCGCGACGACGACCTGCCGGGCGGCGGCGTCGCCGGACGACGTGCGCAGCGCCCAGCCGTGCTCCGTGGCGTCGATGCGCTCGACGCGGACGCCGAGGCGCACGTCGAGCCGGTGGCGCTCCGCGTAGCGCTCGAGGTGTTCGACCATGTCGTCGCGCGAGGGAAAGACGGCGTTGCCCCGCCCGAAGCGGCCGCCCGGGAGCCCGGAGAACCACCGGCTCGAGTTCAGGCGCAGGCGGTCATAGCGTCCCCGCCACGCCGAGCCGAGGGCGTCGGCCCCGTCGAGCACGGTCGCTCCGATGCCGCGGCGCCCGAGCTCAGCCGCCGTCGACAGCCCCGCCGCGCCGGCGCCGATGACTATGACCTCTGCAGTGTCCATGAACATCCTTGACGCCGTCCGCCGAGCTTTCTTCCCGCGACGCGCCGCGCGCGCGGGAGAGAGCACGCGGGTCCGCGCGGGAAGGGGGCTCGCGCGTCCGGCGTCCTTTGAGGAACATGGCGCGCCACCTCCTGCCCATCCTCGTCGGCGCCTTCGCGACCGCCGCCGTCGTACTCGCGGTCGCGCTCGCCGCGACACGCCACGGGGATTCGGCCGGCGGGACCGTCGCCGCGGCCGGCGCGCCGCGTGCCGCACCGCTCCTCGATGCCCGCGCGGCGAGCCTGGGGGACGCCGCTCGGGCGCGAGGACCGCTGGCGGGCGTCGTCCGCCCCTTGGATGGGTGATTCCACGACCCGCGCACACGCGGCCGCGGAATCACCGATCTAGCGCCCGAGGCGCCGGGCGGTAGGGTGCCGCCCGCGATGCTCGACGTCCGCCAGGAGGTCCGGCCCGCCTGGATCTTCCGCCTCCCCGGCGGCGGCGCCGACGGCACGCTGCGGCGCCGGGCTGGGGTGCTCTCGCGCCTGCTGCACGTCGCCGGGGAGCCGGTCGTCGTCCGCATCGCCCAGCCGGCGGACGACCGCGTGCTCTTCGGCGCGCAGGCGGACTCGCGCGCGGTGGCGCTCGAGGGCATCGCGCGCATGCGCTTCGCACTCGGCGTCGACGACGACCTCGCGCCCTTCTACGACCGCTTTCGCGCGGATCCGCTCATCGGCGCCTCCGTGCGCGCGCGGCCGCACCTGCGGATACGGCGCCGGCCCGAGCCGTTCGAGGCGTTCGCGTGGGCGGTCACCGAGCAGCTGATCGAGACGACCCGCGCCTTCGTGATCCAGCGGCGGATCGTGACGCGACTCGGGCGCCGCTGCCCGCGCACCGGGCTACGCGACGTCCCCGACGCGGGCACGGTGGCCGCGACGGCGCCGGCGCGCCTGGAGGCGTGCGGCCTGTCCGCGGGCCGGGCGCTGGCCCTCCGCCGCGCCGCGCGCGAGGTCGCCGCGGGCCGCGCCGACCTGCGCGCGCCCGACCACGAGCGCGCGTGGCGGCGCCTGCGCGCGATCCCGGGCATCGGCGCCTGGACGATCGAGATGCTCGCGCTCTTCGGCCAGGGCCGCCACGACGTCATCCCCGCCGGCGATCTCGGCCTGCTCAAGCTCGTCGGACGCCTGACTACGGGCGACCCCCGGGCGCGCGCGAGCGAGGACGCCGTCCGCGAGCGCTTCGCGCGCTATGACCCATGGGCCGGCCTCGCGGGCATCCACGCGCTCGGCGTCCCCGCGCCGCCGCTGCGCACCGCGGCGTAGCGCTACGGGATCCGGGTGTCCCTGTGCCTGCTCGCGCCGCGCCTTTGGCGCCCGGTCAGGTCGGCCTCCTTGACCGGAGTGACGATCGACCAGTGCCGGCCAACAGGGCAACGCTGGAGTCTCCACCAGCCGAAGCGCAGCGACTTGATGGAAGCTCCCGGGACCCAGATCGTCGTGAACAGGTGAGCCTCGTGGCAGCGGACCACGACGTTTCCTCCCACGCGGCCGGAGCGAAGCTTCGTCGCGATCGCCTCGAGAAGGACGCCCGCAGCCATGACGAGCGGCGCACGGCCGCGACCACGCTTCATCCTGAACGAGAACATGTCCGCCGCTTCCTCGCGGCGACCATAGCAACGCGCCTTCCCCGCGCCGCCAGCTACGGCGTCGACTCGTCCGCCACCGCGCCCTCGCCCGGCAGGAACTCCTCGGTCAGGGCGCGCGCGATCGCGGGCGGGCGCTCGAGCAGGCCGTTGGCGTACATCCACCGTCCGTAGCGCGCCCACGCGGCCTCGTCCATCCAGCCGAACGGCTTGCCCGCGGGCGGGAAGAACGCGGGCAGCGTCGCGCGGACGCTCTCGAGCTGGAGCTTGGGGTCGAGGTCGGGGTTCGCGGCGACGAGCGGACGGACGCCGGCCTGCGGATCGCGGCGCAGGGCGACGTGGCCCTGCCCGAGCGCCCGCAGGAAGCGGCGCACCCGCGCGCCGCGGTCGCGCAGATCGGCCGCGCGGGCGACGATGACGAGCTCGTCGTACGTCGGCACCCCGGCGCGCTCGATGCGGATGACGTGCGGGGCCTTGTGGCGCAGGCGCAGCTGGATGCCCTCGTAGTTCCAGAAGGCGCCGAGCGTCGCGTCGACCTTGCCCGAGAGCATCGCGGGCACGAGGTTGAAGCCGACGTCGACCTCCCTGACCGAGCCGCGGTCGACGCGCGCGTGCGCGAGGACGGCCTTGAGGTAGGACGACTGGTAGGGGATGCCGGCGGTGCCGACGGTCTTGCCGCGCAGCTGCGCGGGCGTTCGCACCCCGTGCGCGCCCACCGACATGATCGAGGTCAACGGCTCCTGGACGAGCGCGGCGACCGCGACGAGCGGCTCGCCCGCGTCGCGGGCCAGCAGCAGCTCGGGCTCATAGGAGATCGCGAGGTCTACGCGACCGGCGGCGAGGAGCTTCAGCGGCGCCGCCGGGTCCGGCGGCGTCTCGAGGTCGACGTCGAGCCCCGCGCGGCGGAAGTCGCCCCGGGCCTTCGCGGCGAAGATCCCGGCGTGGTCGGCGTTGGGCAGGTAGTCGAGCATGAGCCGCAGGCGCTCGGCGCGCGGGCCGCTCGTGGGCTCGCTGCGCTCGCCGCACCCGGCGAGCGCCGCGGCCGCGAGCCCCGCGAGCAACAGGAGAAGCAGGCATCGGTTCACGAGCGCCTCGCCCCCGCGGGCCGGCGGCGCGCCCACGGCACGAGGCGGCGCTCGGCGGCCGCGAGCGCGCCGAACAGCGCGACGGCGAAGGCGGCTAGCAGCACGACGGCCGCGTAGGCGCGCGCGGTCTCGAGCTGCGGGATCGCCTGGAGCATGAGGTGGCCGAGCCCCTCGCTCGAGCCGACGTACTCGGCGAAGACGGCGCCGATGACCGCGACCGCCACGGCGATCTTCGCCCCGGAGAGCGCCGCGGGCAGCGCGGCGGGCGCCTCCGCCCAGCGGAAGGCCTGCCAGCGCGAGGCGTCCAGCGTGCGCAGCAGCTTGAGCTGGTCGGGGTCGACGCCGCGCAGCGCGTCGAGCGTGGTCACGACGACCGGGAAGAAGCAGACGAGCGCGATGATCGCGAGCTTGGGGACGATCCCGAAGCCGAACCACACGACGAGCAGCGGCGCGATGATGACGACCGGGACGGCCGGGGAGGCGACGAGGAGGGGGGAGAGCGAGCGGCGCAGCGTCCCCGAGAGGTGCAGCGCAACCGCAAGCGCGAAGCCGAGGACGAGCGCGACAAGGATCCCGAGCGCGACCTCCTGGGCGGTGACGAGGAGGTTCGACCACAGCAGCGCGCGGTCGTCCCACAACGCCTGCGCGACCTCGCTGGGGGCGGGCAGGATCAGGTCGCTGACCCCGCCGAGGCGGGCGTAGAGCTCCCAGCCGCCCACCAGGGCGAGGAGGACGAGCGCGGCGATCACGCCTCCAGCGCCTCCAGCGCGCGTGCGCGGACGGCGAGCACGTCGGCCTCGTCGCGCGGGCGCGGGACGGGCAGCTCGGCGATGACCCGCGCCGGGCGGGCCGAGAGCACTACGACGCGATCGGCGAGCGCGGCCGCCTCCTCGACGTCGTGGGTGACGAGGAGGACGGTCCGCGGCTCCCGCACGAGCGCATCGGCGAGCCACGCGCGCAGCTCGCGGCGGGTGAGCGCGTCGAGCGCGGCGAACGGCTCGTCGAGGCAGAGCACGGGCTTGCCCGAGAGCAGCGTGCGCAGGAAGGCGACGCGCTGGCGCATGCCGCCCGAGAGCTCGTAGGGGCGCGCGCGCTCGAAGCCCTCGAGGCCGAAGGCCGCGAAGAGCGGGCGCGCCCGCGCGCGCGCCTCCTCGCGGCCCAGGCCGGCAAGTCGCGCGGCGAGCGCGGCGTTGTCGATCGCGCGCAGCCACGGCAGCAACAGGTCGCGCTGGGGCATCAGCACCGCGGGCTCGGCGCGGACCGTGCCCGCGTCGGGGGCCTGGAGGCCGCAGACGAGCTCGAGCAGCGTCGTCTTGCCGCAGCCGCTCGGGCCGACGACGGCGACGACCTCGCGCGGGCGCACGCGCAGGCTCACCCCGTCGAGGACGTCGAGGTCGCCGAAGCGCCGGCGCACGCCGTCGACCTCGACCGCCTCCTCAGCGTCACGAGGCTCCTGTACGGGAGCCTCGAGCCTCGTCTGCATCGCTCCCTCCGCGGGCATTACCCCACAGGTTCGAAGGGTCGGCGCCGGTTCGGTGGGCGCCCTCTCAGCCGGCCTCCGCCAGCCCCCCTGTTACAGGTCCGCGGCTGATGCTAGCGCGGCGGTGGCCTCGTGGGCTCCGGACGGCTTGGCACCTGCACGTCGGGCTCGCGCTTGTCGGAGGGGACCGTGACCGCCGGCGGGCCCTGAGGATGCTTCGCGCCATCCTGGCCTCGCACGATCTCGGTCACCCTGGCGGGAAGGGTGAACGTGTGCTCCATGCCGCTCGCGGTACCCGGCCCGACGCTTTCCACCCCCTGCCGTGTCAGCGGCCGGGCACCGGCGCTGCCAGCGCCTTGACGAAGTCCTCGAGCTGACCCGTCGTCCAGCACTCGAAGGCCTCGCAGAAGCGCTCGTAGGCGGCGATGACCGAGTCGCCGTAGTTCCAGTACAGCCGCGGCTCGGGATTCAGCCAGAACGTGCGGCCCGCGCGGGCCGCGATCTGGCCGAAGACGTCGGCGCGCGGATCGCGCCCGTTCGTGCGCGCGTCGCCGAGGACGATGACGGTCGCGCGCGGATGGAGGTCGTCCTCGACGAGCTGCGCGAACTCGTTCCACACGCGCCCGTAGTCGGTGTAGCCGGAGATGTCGGCGACGCCGGCGTCGCGCGCGATCGCCTCCGAGACGGCCTTGAAGTCGCGCCGGCGCTCGAAGACGTCGGTCACCTCGCTGATGCGCTCGATGAAGACGAACGAGCGCATCTTGCGAAACGAGTCGTGCAGCGCGTGCAGGACGCTGAGGAAGAAGACGCTCGCGCTCGTCACGGAGGTCGAGACGTCGCAGAGCACGTAGATCTCGGGACGGCGGGGTCGCACGGGCCGGAACTTGAGCACCACGGGCACGCCTCCGGGCTCCAGCGACGCGCGCATCGTCTTGCGCACGTCGACGTGCGCGTGGCGCTTGCGCCCCCGCAGCTCGTGGCCCTGCGTCTTCAGCCGGCGCTTGAGCTGGGCGACGACGCGGTGGACGGCCGCGAGATCCTGCAGCGGCCCGCTCGGCAGCGCGCGGTCGAGCTCGCTGAGCGGGCGCGCCGGCGGCAGCGAGCCCGTGCGCTCGATCTGGCGGCGCTCGAGCTCGGCGCGCAGGAGGGCCTCGAAGCGGCGGATCGCCTCGCGCGGCAGCCCGGAGGCGCGCGGGTCCTCCTCGGGGAGGTCGGGCTGGGGCTCCGCGCGCAGGCCGAGCGCGCGGCGGATGCGCTGGACGTCGACGCCGATGACCCCGGAGCCCTCGCCCTGGCGTCCCAGCGCGGCGATGGCCAGGCGCGCGAGGTCGCGCATCGCGCCCTCGTGGGCCTCCTGCAGCGCGCGGGCGATCTGCTGGCGCAGCTCCTCGAGGTCGAGCTCGGCGCCCGTCGCGTCGATGCCGCCGCCCTCCTCGACGCCCGCGCGCGCGGCGGCGAGCTCGGTCGCGCGGAAGAAGAAGCGATCGAAGACGAGATCGAAGACGCGCCGATCCTCCTGGGACTTGGCGAGCGTCGCCGCGAGCGCCTCGCGGAAGTCCTCCGGATGCGTCCAGCGCACCTCGTCGAGGACCGCGAACGCGTCGAGGAGCTCGCTCGTGCCGACCGCCACGCCCTCGCGGCGCAGCTCCTCGCCGAGCTCGAGCAAACGCGCGTCGAGGCCGCGCGGCGGCGCCTGACTAGGAGGCGGCACGCTCGGAGAGGGCGAGCCTCACGCCGACGCGCTCGGAGACGAGGTCGAGGTCCGTGCGGTGCTTGACGATGATCGACATCGTGTCGGCCAGGACGCGGTCGTCGATGTCGTCGGCGCCGAGGAGCAGGAGCGCGCGCGCCCAGTCGACCGACTCGGCGATCGAGGGTGGCTTCTTGAGGTCGAGCTCGCGGACCATGGCGACGACCTCGACGAGCTTGCGGGCGACCGCCTCCGAGAGCTCGGGCGTGTGGAGGCGGACGATCTCGAGCTCGTGCTCGAGCGTCGGGTAGTCGAGCCACAGGTACAGGCACCGCCGCTTGAGCGCCTCGGTGAGCTCGCGCGTGTTGTTCGACGTGAGCAGCACGACCGGCCGCGTGCGCGCCTCGAAGCGCCCGAGCTCGGGGATCGAGAGCTGGAAGTCCGAGAGCAGCTCGAGGAGCATCGCCTCGAACTCCTGGTCGGTCTTGTCGATCTCGTCGATGAGCAGGACCACGGGCTCCTCGGCCGCGATCGCCGCCATGAGCGGGCGCTGGAGCAGGAACTCGGGCCCGAAGATGTCGTCCTGGACCTCGCGCCAGCCCGCCCCCTCGGCCTCCGCCTGGATGCGCAGCAGCTGCTTGCGGTAGTTCCACTCGTAGAGCGCCTTCGCCTCGTCGAGCCCCTCGTAGCACTGCAGGCGAACGAGC
>DATNGY010000069.1:0-5867 GCA_035605735.1 Solirubrobacteraceae bacterium | reverse complement strand
CTGCCCCGACGCCGTCTTCGTCCCGCCGGACTTCGCGGCCTACCGCGAGACGTCGCGCGCGGTCTGGTCGCTCGTGCGCGAGCGTCTCGCCGTCGTCGAGGTCGTCGGCCTCGACGAGGGCTACGCCGACCTCACCGCCGTCGGCAGGCCGCTGCACGTCCTGCGCGAGCTCGTCGCCGCCGTCGAGGCGGCGACCGGCATCGTGATCTCGGTCGGCGTCGGCCCGAACCGGCTCGTGGCGAAGGTCGCGAGCGACCTCGAGAAGCCGCGCGGCTTCGTCGCCCTGGGGCGCGAGGACGCCTGCCGGCGGCTCGCCGACCGGCCGCCGCGGATGCTCCCCGGGATCGGCCCGAAGACCGCCGAGCGGCTCGACGCGCTCGGCCTGGCGACGATCGGGGCGCTGCAGGCCGCCGACGAGGCGCGGCTCGCGGAGCGCTTCGGCGCGCGGCAGGGACGCTTCCTGCGCGCGCGGGCGCACTTCCACGACGACGCGCCCGTGCAGGCCGAGTCGGGCCCGGCCAAGTCGCGGTCGACCGAGACGACCTTCGACGCCGACATCGCGGACGTCGAGGAGCTCGCGCGGGTCGTCCGGGAGATGGCGGACGGGCTCGCCGACGGCCTGCGGCGCGCGGGCGTGCGCGGGCGCACGGTGGGCATCAAGGTGCGCCTCGACGACTGGACGACGGTGACCCGCGCCCGGACGCTGCCCGGATCGGTCGACGACGCGCCTACGATCGCCGGGGTCGCCGAGGAGCTCCTGCGCGCCTACGATCCGCCGCGCCCGGTGCGCCTGCTCGGCGTGCGCATGGCCGCGTTCGACGACGAGCGCCCGCCGCCCGCGGCCGTCGCGCCCGCGGATCAGCTTTCGCTCGCGCTCTAGTGGGCCTACTCGTGACGTCGGGCCGAAACGGCGTCCGCCGTTTCCGGTCAAGCGTTGCGGGAAGGCCCCTAGGGGGTCGTGGGCGCGCCGTCGGCCGCGGCGCGCATCGCGGCGAGATCGAGCTTGCGCATGCCGAGCATCGCCTGCATGGCGCGCTCGGCGCGCGCGGGGTCCGGATCGGCGAAGAGCTCCTCCATGCCGGCCGGGGTGACCTGCCACGACAGGCCGTAGCGGTCCTTCAGCCAGCCGCACTGGCTCTCCTCGCCGCCGTCGGTCAGCCGCTCCCAGTAGGAGTCGACCTCGTCCTGGGTCTCGCAGTCGATCTGGAACGAGACGGCCTCGTCGAACGTGAACTCGGGGCCGCCGTTGATCCCGACGAACCGCTGACCGTCGAGCTCAAACTCGACGGTCATCACCATGCCCGCCTCCCGCGGTCCGGCCTCCGTGTAATGGCTGACGTTCACGATCCGCGAGTTCGGAAAGAGGGAGACGTAGAAGTTCGCGGCCTCCTCGGCCTCGGTGTCGAACCACAGGTTCGGCGTGATCTTTTTCGCCATGGGGCGCTCCTTTCGAAGACAGACGGGACCGGGCCCAGATTGTGCTCCAATCGCCGCCGTGGGGACGCCTCCGGACCCCGAGGCGCTGGCCGCGCGGCTCGCGGCCGCCGGCTTCGTCGCGGCGCGCGACGAGGCCGCCGAGCTGCTCGCATGCGCGGCGGGCGACCGCGCGCGCCTCGACGCGCTCGTGCGCCGCCGCCTCACGGGCGAGCCGCTCGCGTGGATCATCGGTCGCGTCGCGTTCTGCGGGCTGGACGTCCGCGTCGACCCGGGCGTCTACGTCCCGCGCTGGCACAGCGAGGCGCTCGCCCGGCGCGCCGTCGAGCGCCTGCCGGCGGCCGGCGCGGCCGTCGACCTCTGCACCGGGACCGGCGCGATCGCCAAGGTCCTGACCAATTCCCGTCCCGGCGCGCGCGTCGTGGCCTCCGACGTCGACGCGCGCGCCGTCGCCTGCGCGGCGGCGAACGGCGTCGAGATCTACCGCGGCGATCTCTTCGCGCCGCTGCCCGAGGGCCTACGCGGGCACGTCGACGTCGTCGTAGGCGTCGTGCCCTACGTGCCGACGCCCGAGCTCGCGCTGCTGCAGCGCGACACGTTCGCGTTCGAGTCGCCGCTCTCCTACGACGGCGGACCCGACGGCACCGGGGTCCTCCGGCGCGCGCTCGCCGACGCTCCGCGGTTCCTGCGCCGCGGCGGCACGCTGCTGCTCGAGCTCGGCGGTGGGCAGGCCGAGGCGCTCCACGGCGACCTCGCGCGACTCGGCTACGAGGGCGTCGCCGTGCTCGTCGACGACGACGCCGACGTCCGCGGCCTAGAGGCGACGCTCGGTTAGTAGTGGGCCCGGTCGGGCTTGAAGCGGCGAGGCAAGAGAGGACCCGCAAGCGCGGACGCCGCGGCGGCGCCCCGATGCGCCGAATGTCGCCTTGCGGCACCTATGCGGTTGATGAGCGACGCTCGCCGCGCGCTCGGGGACACCTCGGGCGCCCGAGCGGTCGCTCGCCGCTGCCTGTCTCAAGCGGTCAGCGCAACAGCTGCTGCATCTTGTCAGCGGGGATCATCGAGTCCGGAGCCGGCGCCGCCGCGCCCGGCCCGCCCCCAGGGGCCGCCATCGCGCGCCCGGCCCGCGCGGGCCCGCCCCTTGCGTCCCGCCCCGGCGGGGGTGAGTGGGAAGTTTCCTCTCTCTATGAGCGGAAACTTCCAACTCAGGATCCGAGCCGGGCGGGCGACCGACCGCGCCGCGAACCCGTGCTCCTGTCGACGTTGATCGCGAAGACGCGCTTTGCACTGCTGGTTGGGGATGTCGGTGCCGCATGGAGTCCCCGGCGATGCCGGCGCAGCAGGCGAGCACGTTTAGCGCGCCCAGAGCTCGTGAAACGTGCGCAACGCCGGGCGTCAAGGGCACGGCGAGCGGTCCGCGGCGCCCGTCGGGCGGCGGCACGGCAGCTGGGGGATGACTGTCGCTCACCGGGTCCATGTGGGGCGTCGATGGACCACTCGACCCGCTGCGACCCGCGGCCGCGGAATCATCATCTAGGCCTTCTCGGGGCGCGCGAGGTGCGCCAGCGTGCGCGGCCCGAACAGCGTCGCCGGCGAGAGCCGGCGGCTGCCGAGCCCCTCGAACGCCCGGTAGACGCGGTCGTCGCTCACGGCGCCGCGGTACAGCGCACGCTCGAGCGGATTGGCGGGGCGCGCCGTCGCGAGATCCGCGATCAGGAAGTGATGGGGGCCGAGGCGGCGGCGGTGGAGACGGCTGTAGGAGCTGAGCGCGGCGTCGACGTCGCCGCCGTCGACGAGCGTGGCCGCGGTCTCCTCGACGAGCCAGTCCGCGCTCTGGAACGCCCACCCGCAGCCGACGCCCCAGATCGGGTCGGAGGCGAGCGCGGCGTCGCCCACGAACGCGAGCCCGGGGCGGGCCGCCGGCCGGCTGACGTTCGGCACCTCGAGCTTGCCCAGCAGCTTGGACTCGCGCGTCGCGTCGTCCAGGTCCGGGGCGTCCGGCAGCGCGGCGACGTAGCGCAGGTACGCGCCGTCGAGGTCCGCGCGGAACTCGGGCTGCCGGTCGCGGTGCGGCGCGACGAGGACGAGGCAGACACCGTCCTCGTTCGGGAAGGTGTAGGCGCAGTCGGGCTCCATGAACCACATTCGGGAGCGGTCGCCGGCCGGCCGCACACCGCGCCAGTACGCCCAGTAGAAGAAGCGATTGTGCGGGCGCACGCGCCCGCGCACGCCGGCCATCCGCGCGACGCGCGAGTCGCGTCCGTCGGCGGCGACGACGAGCCGCGCGCGCAGCTCGCGGCGCCTGCGGCGGCGATCCTCGACGGCGACGCCGGGGCGGCCGTTCGCGCGCAGCTCGGTGGCGGTGTAGCCGCAGAGGAGCTCGACGCCCGCCGTCTCGGCGGTCATGCGCCGCAGCAACGGATCGAGCACGCGGCGCGTGACGTTGTAGCCGTGTGGGACGTCCTCGTGCGCGCGGATCCAGCCGCCGTAAGGCGTCCAGAAGTCGATGGAGTTGCGGACCGCGCCGCGCTCCTCGATCAGCGCGGCGAGTCCGAGGCGCTCGATCGTCGGCGTCGCGCTCGACTGGATGTAGTGGGTGCAGACGGTCTTGTAGGCGTCGGGATCGGGGCGCTGCTCGACGAGCGCCACGCTGGCGCCGCGCTGCGCGTAGAGCCGCGCGGCCGTGCAGCCGGCGATGCTCGCCCCGACGACCGCCACGTCGAAGTCGGTCATCGCGCGCTCCGGCGCAGGATCCGCGCCTGCAGACGCTGGAGCGCGATCATCGCCTTCTCGGGGCGGCCGCCCGCGGCCGGCGCGATGCCGAGCTGGCGCGCCACGTCGTTCATGTCGTAGAAGGCGCGGTAGCGCGCGATCCGCCCGTCGCGCAGCGTCCACAGGTCGACGCCCTCGACCTCCATCGAGCGGTTGGTCGGGGCGAAGCCGGGCGGGTCGAGCGGCCCGGTCATCGTGCCGCGCATGCGCCAACGCCAAGCGACCTGCGTGCCCTCGGCGGTGCGGTGCGGGAGCTCCGACTCGTCGAAGCGCAGGTCCGGCAATCCGACCCAGGTGGCGCGCATGAACGCCTGCACGGCAGCGATGCCGCGTGCGGGCTGCGCAAGCGCCGGGTCCTCCCAGACGATGTCCTGCGTGAGCAGGTCGGCCATCGCAGGGGCGTCATGGTCGTTCCACGCGGCCAGATAACGCTCGACGAATGCCTCGAGCTCGGCAGTGGAGGAGGGGATGCTCGCCATGTGGGCGAGCCTAACTCCGAAGGCCGGGCCTGCGGGGGGCGCGCCTCCACGCGCGCCCCCCGCAGCGCGGACTCAGCCCGTGATCCGGATCCTCACCCGCTTGGAGAGGCCGAGCACGTGCTTGTGCCTGTCGAGGGCGCGCAGCGTGATCACGTAGCGCCCGGGGCGCAGCTTGTGGCCGTTGACCCGGAGGTTCCAACGGAGGTTCAGCTTGCCCCTGCGGTGCGTGCCGAGCGGAACCTTGCCCACGCGCTTGAGGTGATGCCCCGAGACGCGCTGGACGAGGATTCCGACCGGGTGGCGCTGCTGCAGTCGCGCCCGGATGTGCGCGATCTTGTGCTTGATCTTCACGACCAGGTGGCACTTGAAGAAGAGCACGCAGTTCGGTCCGCCGGTGGCGGCCTGCGCGAACAGCTTCTGCGGCGTGCCCGACTGGGTGAACGTGAAGAACGGCGCGTTCACGGCGGCCGGCGGGCAGCTCGTGCCGTCCATCGTGAACGGGTCCGCGGTGCAGTTCGACGAGAGCGGCACGCGGAAGTCGATCGGCTCGGCGCGCTTGCGGCTCGGCAGCAGACGGATGCCGCCGGGCGTGTCCGAGACGAAGCGCCCGTACGCGAGGTGCGACACGAAGCCGCGCCGCTTCCCGTGCACGTCCGCTGTCCACGACACGTACGGCGTGTTGCCGAAGAACGTGATGTCGGGCTGCGAGGCGTCCTGACCGGTCGGGCTGATCGGCTTGCCGCCGTTGAACAGCTCGAAGTGATCGCCGCCCACGAGGCGCGACAGCATGATCGCCTTGTGGCCGCCGACGTCCTCGGCGAACACGACCCACGGCACCGTCGCCGCGCCCGGCGTGAGCGTGCCGGCCGCGACGCGCGGATCCTCCGCGTCGTTCGTGGCGACCTTGTTCAGCGAGCAGGCGTCCTCGGCGGTCGTCGAGGCCGCGCACGGCCCGAAGCCGTTGCCGCTCGTGTCGAGGATGTTGTTCTGGCCGGCCGTGCCGTTGCCCACGGCGCGCCAGCTGAAGCCGCCGTCGGCCGCGGGGTTCGCGACGATGCGCGCGGCGAAGACCTGCTCGTTGTTGCGCAGGCCGATGTTGCTCGGCTCCTTCTCGTACCACAACGTCCAGGCGACGGTGTCGTTCGCGCCGGTGAACGCGATGTCAGGCTCGACCCCGTTGCG
>DATNGY010000068.1:0-5768 GCA_035605735.1 Solirubrobacteraceae bacterium | reverse complement strand
TCCCCGGTTCGTGGGGCCTGTTCGTGGTCGCCGAACGCGATACATCGTGACGCCGCCACGGCTGCGCCGAAAGCGGCCCCGCTTCAGGACGCGCCACCGAACGTCGCGGCGGCCGCGCGGGCGAGCTCGTCGTCGGGCACGTCGCGCAGATGCTGGGCGATGTTCCAGCGGTGGCCGAACGGATCGGCCAGCTGGCCGTGGCGCTCGCCCCAGAACGCGTCGGCGAGCGGTTGGAGGACGTCGGCGCCGGCGCCGACCGCTCGCTCCCACACCGCGTCGGCGTCGTCGGTGACGAGCGCCAGCACGGTCGCCGTGCCGCCGATGCTCGGCGGCGCGAGGACGCCGAGCTCCTCGAACTCGTCGGCGAGGTGGATCGTCCCCGCGCCGAGCTCGAGCTCGACCGACATGAGCCGGCCGTCGGGCACGCGCACGCGCCGGCGCTCGACCGCGCCGAAGGCCCGCGCGTACCAGGTGGCGGCGCGGTCGGCGTCGTCGACGACGAGGTGCGCGACGATCGCGTCGATCACGGCAGCAGGAGGTGGCTGTCGCCGAACTCGTGCCAGAGGTAGCCGCGCTCGCGCGCCTCGCGGTAGCAGCGCGCGAGCAGGTGCTCGCCCGCCGCCGCCTCGAGCAGGCGCAGGTGCGACGCCTGCGGCTCGTGCCACCCGGTCACGAGCCCGTCGATCGCGCGCAGGCCACGCTCGGCGTCGACGACGAGGTTCGTCCAGCCCGAGCCGGCGCGGACCGTGCCGCCCGCCCCGGCCACGGTCTCGAGCGCGCGGACGACCGTCGTTCCGACGGCGACGACGCGCCCGCCCGAGGCGCGGGCGACGTTCACGAGCCGCGCGGTCGTCGCCGGGACCTCGAAGCGCTCCGGGTATGGCGGCTCGCCGCGCTCGGGCGAGGAGACGCCGGTGTGGAGCGTGATCGGGGCGAAGAGCACGCCGCCCGCCACGAGCCGCGCCACGAGCCGGGGCGTGAACGGCCGCCCGGCGCTCGGCATCTCGGCGCTGCCCGGCTCGCGCGCGAAGACCGTCTGGTAGGCGTCGAGCGGCCACGGCTCCGGCACGTAGCCGTAGCGGATCGGGCGCCCGTGGCGCCCGAGCAGCTCGAGGACCGACGACGCGGTCGCGACCCGGGAGAGCCAGAGCCGGCTGCCGCCCGCGTACGGGGCGACGAGCTCGGCCGCCGCGCCGCCCGGCAGCGCCAGCCGCTCGCCCGCGCGCGGGCGCGCGCCGCGCAGCTCGACGATCCACCATGCGGCGGGCGGCAGCTCCGGGGCCGGTGTCGCGAAGCGCAGCTCGACCGCCTCGCCCGTCGATGTGCGGGCGTCGAGCGCGGCCGGAAGCGTCCCCGAGACGTTGACGACGAGCACGTCGCCGCGCGCAAGGAAGGCGGGCAGGTCGCGGAACCGGGCGTTGACGATGCGCCCGTCGCCGCGCGTGGCGACCATGAGGCGCACGCCGTCGCGCTCGAGGCCGCGGGCCTCGGGGGGCTCGTGGGCCTCGAGGTCCGGCGGGAGGTCGAACGCGAGCGCGCTCATGCCCGCGCGAGGTCGGCGGCGCGATGGCGCCCGGACTCGGGATCGCCGGCGACGAGCGCGAGGAGCCCGGGAACGCTGTCCTCGGGCGGCGGGCGGTCGGAGATGTCCTCGCCGGGGAACGCGTCCTGGTGCATCTGCGTGCGCATGTCGCCCGGGTCGACGGCGTAGACCCGCAGCTCGGGGTGCTCGCCGGCGAGCACGGCGGTGAGCTGCTCGAGCGCGGCCTTGCTCGCGCCGTAGCCGCCCCACCCGGGGTACGCCTCGACGGCGGCGTCGGAGGTCACGTTGACGATCCGCGCGTCGCGCGCCAGGCGCGGCAGCGCGAGCTGCACGAGCGCGAGCGGAGCGACGACGTTGACCGCGAGCACGCGCTCGAGCTCGGCCGGCGGAAGCTCGGCGAGGGCGGGAAGCGGGCTTGGCCCGAGCGCGCTCGCGTTGTTGACGACGAGGTCGATCGGCTCGCCCGCCGCCGCCACGAGGGCGGCGCGGTGCGCGGGGTCGGCGACGTCGCCGGCGACCGCGGTGACGCCGGCCAGCCCGGCGGTCGCGCGCTCGAGCGCGGCGGCGTCGCGCGCGTCGACGGCGAGGCGCCAGCCGGCGGCGGCGAGCGCGCGCGTCAGCGCGAGGCCGAGGCCGCGCGACGCGCCCGTGACGATCCCGTTGGGCACGCCCGGACCCTAGGCCGGCGCGGGTCGCGGTCGCCATCGGGAATTGGTCCTAGGACCCCACCAGCCGATGTGGGTCGGACCGCACGAGCCCGGCGCGGACCGCCCGCACCGCGGCCTGCGTGCGATCGGTGACCCCGAGCTTGGCCAGCAAGTGGCCGACGTGCGTCTTGACCGTCTTCTCGGCGATGCCGAGCTCGCGCGCGATGCGCTTGTTCGACAGTCCCCGCGCGAGGAGCTCGAGGACCTCGCGCTCGCGCCGCGTCAGGCGCTCGGCGACGTCGCCGTCGGTCGGCGCCGCGAGCTCCTGGACGACGCGCGCGGCGACGGCCGGGTCGAGCAGCGCCTCCCCGGCGTGGGCCGCCCGCACCGCGCGGGCGAGCTCGCGCGGCTCGGCGTCCTTGAGCAGGTAGCCGGCCGCGCCGGCGCGGATCGCGGGCAGCAGCCGCTCGTCGTCGGCGAAGCTTGTGAGCACGATGACGCGCGTCGCCGGCAGCCGCCGGCGCAGCCTGCGCATCGCGCCGACGCCGTCCAGGCGCGGCATGACGAGGTCCATGAGCACGACGTCGGGCCGCAGGCGCTCGGCGGCGCTGACCCCGGCCTCGCCGTCGCCGGCCTCGCCGACGACCACGATCCCGTCCTGCAACTCTAGGAACGTGCGCAGGCCCTCGCGCACGACGGCGTGGTCGTCGACGACGAGCACGCGGATCGCCTCAGCCACCGGGCGCCTCCAGCCGCACCGCGGTCCCGCGCCCGGGCTCCGAGCGGATCTCCAGGCGCCCACCGAGCCGCCGCGCGCGCTCCTCCATCGACGTCAGCCCGAGGTGCGTCGCGCGCAGCTCGCGATCCTCGGGGACGAAGCCCGCGCCGTCGTCGCGGACCTCGAGGACCACGCGCCCGTCGTCAGCCCCGAGCCGGACCCCGATGTGCGCGGCGGCGGCGTGGCGCAGCGCGTTCTGGAGCGCCTCCTGCGCGATGCGCAGCACGTCGCCCGCGCGCGCGGCGTCGATGACCACGGTCGGGTCGGCGTCCAGCTCGAGCTCGACGTCGTGGAGGCGCCGCACGACGTCGACGTGCTTGCGCAGCGCCCCGGCGAGGCCGTCGCGCTCGAGGTCGGGCGGGCGCAGCTCGAGGATCAGCGAGCGCAGCTCTTCGAGCGCCTCGCGGGCTAGAGCCTGCAGCCGCGCGAGCAACGCACGGGTCGCGGCGGCGTCGCGGTCGAGCAGCGTCGCGGCCGCCTCGGCCGTGAGGACGAGGCTGAAGAGCTTCTGGCTGACGACGTCGTGGAGCTCGAGGGCGAGGCGGTTGCGCTCCGAGACGACCGACAGCTCGCGCGAGCGCTCGAGCAGGCGCGCGTTCGTGATCGCGATCGCGGCGTGGGCGGCGAGCAGCTCGATGAGCTCCTGATCGCCCGCCCCGAACTCCGCGGACCCCTGCTTGTCGGTCAGGTAGAAGGCGCCGATGACGCCCTCGGGCGACACGATCGGGACGCCGAGGAACGAGCGCATGTCCGGATGGCCGGCCGGCCACCAGCCGCGAAAGCGCGGATGCCGGTGGATGTCGGGCATCCGGTAGGACTCCTCGCCCTCGAGCACGACGCCGAGCATCCCGTGCGTTCGCGGCAGCGGGCCGAGCCGGGCGACGAGCTCGTCCTCCATCCCGGCGACGAGGAAGCGGCCGAAGCCGCCGTCGCCATCGGGGATGCCGAGCGCGGCGTAGCGCGCGCCCGCGAGCTCCCGGGCGCGCTCGACGAGCTGCTGCAGGACCGCGTCGACCGAGCGCCGGGAGGCGACGGCGAGCACCGCATCGCTCACGGCCTTCAGCGCGGGGGTCGCGTGCTCGTCCATCCTCGGCCCACGATAGGGCGGCGATGTGCGACGGTGGGCCATGGCCGCCACCACGACGAGACGACGCGCGCTCTCCGACGAGCAGCTCGCCGAGCTGCTGCCGCTGATCGGCGGCGCCGACACGGTCGAGCTCAAGCTCACGATCCCCGACTCGCAGGCTCGCTCCACCGTCGCGGCGCTGGGGATGGACCCGCTCGACGCCCAGATCCGGCAGGTCTTCTTCTTCGACACGCCCGACCTCGCGCTCGACCGCGCGGGCGTCGTCGTCCGCGCCCGGCGCGTGCAGCGCAAGGGCGACGACACGGTCGTCAAGCTGCGCCCGGTCGATCCCGACAAGGTCGATCCCGCCGTGCGCGAGGCGCCGGGCTTCGGCATCGAGGTCGACGCGATGCCCGGCGGCTTCGTCTGCTCGGGCTCGATGAAGCGCGCGCTCGGCCGGGCGACGCGGTGCGCCGGGCGGTCATGGGCGCGCAAGCTCTTCTCCAAGGATCAGCGCGCGCTGTTCGCCGCGCACGCGCCCGAAGGCGTGGAGCTCGACGATCTCGCGATCCTCGGCCCGATCTTCGTGCTCAAGCTGCGCCTCACGCCGAAGGGCTACGACCGCCGGCTCGTCGGCGAGCTCTGGCTCTACCCTGACGACTCGCGCGTCGTCGAGCTCTCGACGAAGTGCCTGCCCTCGGAGGCCTTCGGGGTCGCGGCGGAGACGCGCGTGTTCCTGAGCGAGCGCGGCGTCGACCTCGGGGCCGAGCAGCAGACGAAGACGCGCAAGGCGCTGCGGTTCTTCGCGAAGCGCCTCGCCGAGGCCTAGCGCGCGGCCCGGTCGACACCGCGCTCGACGGCCTGCTCGCTAGCGACGCATCGCGGCGCGGACCCAGGCGATGAAGACGCCCTGGAAGGGCAGCCGCGCGAGCAGCGTGGCGCGCCCGCCCGGCACCCGGTAGCGCGCGTGGTGCCGGGCCATGTGGACGTTGGCGGGGAAGATCGCCACGAGCGTCGCCATCAACCACCAGCCCGCCGCGCGGCGCGTGCGTCGATGCAGGAGCCCGGCGCCCCCGACGATCTCGGCGGCGCCGCTGGCGAGCACGAGCTCGCGGTGGGCCGGCAGGTAGTCGGGCACGATCCGCGCGTAGGCGCGGGTGTGCGTGAAGTGCAGCGCGCCGGAGAGCAGGAAGAAGGGGCCGGCGAGGGCGCGGACCGCTCGCATCGGCGCGCGAGCCTAACGTGCTCTACGGTCCGCCGATGGACGAGGCGCGGATGGAGCGGACCGAGCACGGGCTCGCGGCGGCGACCGAGGGCTGGTTCGCGGTGAACGTGCGCGACGCGGCCTGGGTGACGAACGAGAAGTTCGGCGCCGCGTGCATCTTCGAGGGCGATGCTGCGCCGTTCCCGCAGGTCGGCTACACGCTCGCCGTCCTGGAGCCCGGCCAGCCCAGCGCCCTCTACCACCACGAGGACGACCAGGAGGACTTCCTCGTGCTGTCCGGGGAGTGCCTGGCGATCGTGGAGGGCGAGGAGCGGCGCCTGCGGGCGTGGGACTTCGTGCACTGCCCGGCGCGCACCGCGCACATCTTCGTCGGCGCCGGCGACGAGCCGTGCACGATCCTGATGACGGGCGCGCGCGGCGAGGACTGGAACGTGCATTACCCCGTCTCGGAGCTTGCGGCGCGCCACGGCGCCGGCGCGGACGAGGAGACGTCCGATCCACGACAGGCG
>DATNGY010000067.1:0-4449 GCA_035605735.1 Solirubrobacteraceae bacterium | reverse complement strand
CTGGTACGACTACGAGGCCAAGTACACCGAGGGCGGGATGGAGCTCGTGGTGCCGGCGCGGATCCCGGTGGTCGCGCGCGACCGCGTGCGCGCCCTCGCCGTCGCGGCGTTCGCGATCGCCGGCTGCAGCGGGCTCGCGCGCGTGGACTTCTTCGTCGATGGCGACGACGTCCTGCTCAACGAGCTCAACACGATGCCCGGCCAGACCCGCACGAGCGTCTTCGGCAAGCTGTGGGAGGCCGACGGCCTGCCCTATCCGGCGCTCATGGACCGGCTCGTGGCCATCGCCGTCGAGCGCTTCGGCCGCGCCCGCGCCCTGCGCCACTGAGCCAGTGGTCACGCCCGCACGTTCTTGCGTGCGGAACCACTCGCGCGGATCAGCGGAAGAGCCGGATCTCCTGCAGCTCGACCTTGTCCCCGCCGGGTGGCAGCTTCGTGACCCAGACGAGGTAGTAGCGGTAGCGGTTGCCGGCAGTGTCGAGCGTGACCGAGGTCTTCGCCTTCGCCGAGCGGACGTCGCCGAGCTTCGTCCAGCCCTCGATGCCCTTGGGCGGACCCGACTTGGCGACGTAGATCGCTCCCGACCAGCCCTTCGTCGCGCTGAGGACCTGGATCGCTCGCGCGGCCACGGACGGGTCGGCCACGACGTAGATGCCGACGCCCGGCTTGTTGTTGAGCACGCCCCCGTCGTAGTGCTCGGTCGACCACGTCGTCGTCTTCTCGCCGTCGACGACGAACTTGACCTCGAGCGGGTGCTCGCTCTTGTCGCCCGCGGGGTCGTAGTCCTTGGCGTTGCTCTGCTTGAGCGCGATCGGCTTGAGCCCGCTGTCCTTCGGCGGGGCGATGTTGCGCGTGCCCTGCGCGCCGCGGTTGGTGCGGTCGACGGCGACGATGAGGACCACGGCGGTGGCCGCCGCGACGATCGCCAGCGCGGCCACGAGCCGCCCGGGATGGCGCATGCGCAGCGGCAGGCGCCGGCGGACGCGCGGCGGGAGCGTGCGCAGGACGGCCGTCGCCTCGCCCGTGGCCTGGCCGGCGCGGGCGGTCTCGATCGTCAACAGCTCCTCGAGGTCGGCGATGAGCGCGTCGACCGTGCGGTAGCGCCGGCCGAGGTCCTTCGCCGTCGCGCGGTCGACGACCGCCGCCAGCGCGCTCGACACCTCGGGCCGGCGACGCTGGACGTCGGGGAGCTCGTCGCGAACGTGCTTCATCGCCACGGTGACCTGGTTCTCGCCGTGGAAGGGCACGTCGCCGACGAGCATCTCGTAGAGCACGACGCCCAGCGAATAGATGTCCGACTGCGGGCCGACCGGGCGGCCCAGGGCCTGCTCGGGCGAGACGTAGTCGGTCGTCCCGAGCACGCGGCCGTCGGCGGTGAGCCCCTCCTCGGCGAGCGAGCGCGCGATCCCGAAGTCGGTGACCTTCGCGGTCCCCTCCTCGTCGATGAGGACGTTCTGGGGCTTGACGTCGCGGTGCACGATGCTGTGCGCGTGCGCCGCGCCGAGCGCGCGCGCGATCTCGATCGCGTAGGCGACGGCCTCGGAGATCGGCAGGCGCCCATAGCGGCGGATGCGCTCCTTGAGCGTCTCGCCCGCGACGAACTCGAAGACGATGTAGGGCATCCCGTCGTCCTCGCCGGCGTCGATGACGCCGACGATGTGCGGGTGGTTGAGCTGGGCCACCGCCCGCGCCTCGCGGCGGAAGCGCTCGAGCTGGTCGGGGTGCGCCGCGATGTCGCGGTGCATGAGCTTGATCGCGACCTGCCGCTCGAGGACCGTGTCGAACGCGCGATAGACGGTCGACATCCCGCCAGCGCCCACGACTGCGTCGAGGCGGTAGCGCCCCGAGAGCAGCGTGCCGACCGGCGAGCTCATGCTCATATTGTGGATGTGTGTGCCCCCTCCATGTGACCTACTACACGGACCCGGCGTGTCCGTGGTCGTGGGCCGCCGAGCCGGCGCTCCGGCGGCTTCAGGTGGAGTTCGGTGCACAAGCGCAGATCACCTACGTCATGGGCGGCATGGCGCGTGAGTTTGGCCGACCGCTCGAGACGCTGCGCCACGTCCTCGACGCGGCGGCGGCGAGCGCGATGCCCGTCGATCCGCGGCTGTGGCTCGACGCCCCGCCGCGCTCCTCGTATCCGTCCTGTCAGGGCGTGAAGGCCGCCGCCGAGCAGGCCCTCGACGGGCCGTACCTCCGCGTCGTCCGCGAAGGCCTGATGGCCGGCGGCCGCGCGATGGACACCGCGGACGCGCTCGTCGCCGCGGCGCGCGACGTCGCCGGCCTCGACGTCGCGCGCTTCGAGATCGACCTGCGCTCGCACGCGATCGTCGAGGCCTTCGGCGCCGACCTCGAGCGCGCCCGCGCGGCGGCCCGCGACGGCGAGCCGCGCGTGCCGCTCCCGAGCTTCGCGGTGCGCGGCGAGGACGGCGAGGAGCGCTGGGCCTACGACGAGACCGATCCGGCGGCGCTCCGCGCCCTCGCGCTCGCCGCCGGCGGCACGCCGGGCCCGCTTCCCGGCGCCGAGGAGACCGTGCGGCGCTTCGGGCGCCTGGCCACGGCCGAGGTCGCCGCGGCCTGCGACCTCCCCGGGCCGCGCGCGCCGGCAGAGCTCTGGCGGCTGGCCACCGAGTTCCGCGTGCGCGCGGAGCCCGTGTTGACCGGGCACTTCTGGGCTCCCGCCTGATGGAGCTGCGTGCGCTCGACCCCTCGGAGATCGGCGCGTTCGACCGTGCGATCGTCGGTGCCTTCCACAACGATCTGGCCGACGAGGACGCCGCGCTCTACGCCAAGCTGCACGCGCCCGAGCGCACGCTCGTCTGGGTCGACGGCGGGCGGATCGTCGGCGGGAGCGCGAGCTTCCGTCGCGAGCTGACAGTGCCCGGCGGCACCGTGCCCGCGGCGGCCGTGACCGGGGTCGGCGTCCAGCCGACGCACCGCCGCCGCGGCCTGCTCACGGCGCTCATGCGCCGTCAGCTCGACGAGCTGCACGAGCGCTTTGGCGACCCGGTGGCCATCCTCTGGGCGTCCGAGGCTGCGATCTACCCGCGCTTCGGCTACGGCCTGGCCACGTGGGCGGCGCGGCTGCGCGTGCGCACGGAGACGGCACGGCTGCGGGCGGATCTGGACGTGTCGGCGGGGCCCGACGAGGTGCGGGCGCCGAGCGACGTGATCGACGCGCTGCGCGAGCGCCACGAGCGCGTCCGCGTCGAGCGCGCGGGGATGCTCGACCGCCCCGCGGCCTGGTGGGACGCGACCCTCCACGACCCCGAGCGCCGCAGGGCCGGCGCGAGCGCGTTGCGCGCCGTGCTCGTCGAGGACGGCTACGCCCTTTACGCCGTGCGCAGCTCCGACGCGCACCGCGAGACGGTCGTCCGCGAGCTGGTCGCCGCGACGGCGCCGGGCGCGGTCGCGCTGTGGGCGTTCCTCCTCGGCCTCGACCTCGTCAGCGGGCTCGTCTGCGAGCGAGCCGCGAGCGACGAGCCGCTCCCGCACGCGCTGGCGCACGCCGACGCGGCCGAGCTCACGCTCATGCCTGGGTTGTGGCTGCGGCTCGTGGACGTCGGCGCCGCGCTCGCCGCGCGGCGGCTCGACCCGGCCGCCGACGTGGTCGTCGGCGTCAGCGACGCGTACTGCCCGTGGAACGAGGCGCGCTTCACGCTCGACGGATCCCGCACGGCGGCGGCGCCCGACCTCGTCCTCGACGCCGAGGCGCTGGCGGCCGCCTACCTCGGCGGCACCGCGGTGACGGCGCTCGCGGCCGCGGGTCGGGTCGAGGAGCGCATGCCGGGCGCGGCGGCCGCGATGACGCGTGCGCTCGCCGCGCCGCGCGCGCCGTGGTGCCCGGATCACTTCTGACATCGCCGGTTCGCGACACTCCGGACGCAGGCCTCGGCGAGATTGTGGGTGCCGAAGTCCGGACACGCGCGGAGGACGTGCCGCCAGTCGGCTGAGCGAAGCCGGTGGTCCGCGCTTGCCAGCGGCACCGCAGCGGTGGTATCCGGTTTCGCTCGAGTCGTGGGGAGTGGACGCGATCGTCCTGGCGCCGCCATCGGGGCGCCGCGGGCGCCAACGGATCGCGCATCGAGCACCGAGGGTGGACCACCTCCGGGGTCGTGGTGGCAGGCGCGGGCCTCGATGGTGAGTGCAGGCTTGGGCGTCATCTAGACGCCCAGCTCAGCACTCAGCCGCAGACGATCGATCGGCCATCTATGCGACGAGCCGTACGCCCGGCGCTGCGAGGCGCCCGGGATCGTCGATCACGGTGCCGATGCGCCGCGCCCCGGGGTGGTGGGCGGCGAGCAGCGCGACGGCGGCGTCGACGAGGTTCTCGGGGAGGACGGCGACGAAGCCGCAGCCCATGTTGAAGACCTCCCACATCTCCTCGTCGGGGACGTCGCCCTCACGCTGGATGAGCTCGAACACCGGTGGCACCGGCAGCGGGGACTC
>DATNGY010000066.1:0-3045 GCA_035605735.1 Solirubrobacteraceae bacterium | reverse complement strand
GCAGGATCTCGCGGAGTCGCGTTGCGACCTCCGGCATCCAGTCGGAGAGCTCGGAGAGGTCGCGCGGCGTGCGCACGCCCGAGACGACGTCCTCGCCCTGGGCGTCGGTCAGGAAGTCGCCGCTCGGATCGGGCGCGCCCGTGACCTCATTGCGCGAGAAGGCCACGCCGGAGCCCGACGTCGCGCCCTTGTTGCCGTAGACCATCTGCTGGACGTTGACTGCCGTGCCCCATTCGTCGGGAATGTTGTTGATGCGCCGGTAGGCGACCGCGCGCTCTCCCATCCACGAGTCGAAGACCGCGCGGATGGCGCGATCGAGCTGCTCGCGCGGGTCCTGCGGGAAGTCGTAGAGAGCCTGGAAGCGCACTGTGAGCTCGCGCAGGGCGTCGGCGTCGAGGTCGGTGTCAAGACTGACCCCGAACTCGCGCTTGATCTTCGCGATCTCGTCCTCGAAGCGCACACCGGGCACGCCGCAGACGACGTCGCCGAACATCTGCGCGAGCCGCCGGTAGGAGTCCCTTGCGAAGCGCGCGTTGCCGGTGCGCGCCGTGAGTCCCTCCACGGAGGCATCGTTGAGGCCCAGGTTCAGGACCGTGTCCATCATTCCGGGCATCGAGTCGCGCGCGCCGCTGCGCACGGAGACCAGCAATGGGTCTTCGGGGTCGCCGAGGCGCTTGCCGGCGCGCTCCTCCAGGCGCGTGAGCGCCTCGTCGATGGCCTCGGCCAGGCCTTCCGGCGGGGTTCGGTCCGCCCGCATGTATTCCACACACGCCTCGGTGGTGATCGTGAACCCGGCGGGCACGAGGTCGGGCCCGAGCACGCGCGTCATCTCTGCGATGCCCGAGCCCTTGCCGCCCAGCAGCGCGCGCATGTCACGCGAGCCCGCGGCGAAGTCGTAGATCCACGTGGTGGCGGTGGGTGCGCCCATGAGGTCGTCTCCCGTTGAATTGATCGTTGAGTTGATCGCTCGGCTCGTGCGCGCCTGCGCGTATGCGCGTGCCGCGGCCGGCGGCCGCGGGCATGCGGGACACGCTCACCATTCTGCTCGCTTGGGCGGCCGGTGTCATCCCGGGGGGAGACCCAGGTTTGCTCAGTGGTTTTCCCGGATCCGCGACCCACGGCCGGCGTGATGGCACGGGCACCGACCTCGTGCGCGCGAGGGCTCGACGGGCCGTGCGCCCAGCCGGCTACCGCGTGCGCATCTCGCGCATGCGGCGCCCGAGCGCGGCGATCTCCGGGTCATTGCTGGTGTACCGGCGCGCGAGGTCGTAGAGATAGTTCGCCTCCGCGCCGCGCAGGTGGCGCAGCGGGCGCTCGATCGTCACGCCCTCGTCGGGCGGTGCCTGCGCGCCCTGCGGGGCCACGCCGTGCTCGGCGAGCCAGCGGGGCAGGTACTCGCCCGCGATCTTGCCCGACGGCCACCACAGCGGCGCGCCCTCGGCATCGCCGCGCGCGGCGAGGCGCCGCGTGCGGTGACCGACGAGCAGGCGCCCGTGCAGGACCGGCTCACCAGGGTCGGGGACGTCGGTGGCGCCGGCCAGACGGGCAATCGCCGCCGCCGCCTGGCGCGCCTGGTGCGTGGCGAGCCCGCCGAACTTCACCGGCGACTGCACGCCGTCGCCGGCGGCCCACGTGCGCGTGGCGCCCTGCACGAGGGCGTCGTCGCCGGCGAGGACGAAGCCCTCGTCGTCGATCGGGACGCCCTCGATCGCAGGACCGACGATCCGTGGCACCGCGTAGACGCGCTCGACACGCAGCTGCTCGCCGTCCGGCTCGAGCAGCAGGCCGCCCGGCGCGGCTCGGGCCACGACGCCGGTCCGGAGGTCGATGCCCGCCTGGCGCAGCTCGTCCGCGACGGCGGCGCTGGCCTCCTCGCCGAACAGCGAGAGCGGCGCGTGCTCGGGCGTCACGACGGTGATGCGGACGTCGTCCTGGCCCATCGCCCTCGCCTCGCCGGCGATCATCAGCGCCAACTCGTACGCCGGCAGCGGCCACACGGAGCCCGGCGGCACGATGATCGCCAGCCGCTTGCTGTAGCCCTCCTCGAGATCGCGCAGGAGCCCGCCGTAGACCTCGGAGTCGCCCCCTGGCCACCACGTCGTGGCGCCCTCCGCGCCCTCGACTGCGCGGCCGCCGGGGGCCAGCAGCAGCGCGCCGAACGCGCGGGGGCCGCCGTCGCGCAGGCGCACCTGACCGGCCTGGTCGTCGACGCCCACCACGGCGTCGATCACCAGATCGGCGCCCGTCTCCTCCCTGAACCGCGAGAGCGGGACGCGGTGCGCATGCCCGAGCGAGAACGGCTCGGCGACGGCCAGAGGGCGGTAGGTGAAATCGGCGGCCGGGGCGATCAGCGTGAGGCGGACCCTGTCGGCGGCGAGCGCGTCCAGCGCCAGCAGCGCTTCGAGGCCCGCGACGCCGCCGCCGGCGATGACGACGTCCAGGGCGCCGGGCGAGTCGGTGGTCACAGCCACAGGATGCCCGACGCCCGATGATCGCGCGGTGTAGCGCGTCGCTGCGGACGGGCACGCGCTACGGGCGCGGGTCCTCCGGCGGCGGCGGTCGATACCTTGAAGTGGGTCCGCTCGTTGGTTATACCGTCAGCGTTCCCCGCAGCGTCGCCCGATGTCATCGGCCCTGTGCCGCGCTTCCGCTGCGTTGAACCTGCGGAGGCGGACGCGGAGGAGTGCGGATGGCGCCGTGTGGTTGCGCGCTAGGGTCCCGGAGACGCCACCCCCAATTCCGAGGAGAGCCGCATGCCCGTCCGCGTCGCCATCAACGGATTCGGCCGTATCGGCCGCGCGTTCGTGCGCTCCGCCAGTGAGCGCGGGGCCGATGTCGAGGTCGTGGCCGTCAACGACGTGGCCGACGCCGCCACGTTGACAGCGCTGCTTCGCCACGACTCGGTCTACAGCCGGTACCCGGGGGACGTGGAGAGCCGCGACGGTGGCATCGTCATCGACGGACGCGAGGTCCGGGTGCTGTCCGAGCGCGACCCGGGCGCGCTTCCGTGGGAGCAGCTTGGGGTCGAGGTGGTCATCGAGTCGA
>DATNGY010000065.1:0-3621 GCA_035605735.1 Solirubrobacteraceae bacterium | reverse complement strand
AGCCGCGGCCGGCCTTGCGGCCGAGCCGCCCCGCGGCGACCATGCGCGCGCTCAGCGGCGACGGGCGCCAGCGCGGCTCGCCGAAGCTCTGCTCGTGGAACGACCGCGCCACCTCGAGGCCGACGTCGAGGCCGACGAGGTCCTGGAGCTCGAACGGGCCCATCGGGAAGCCGCCGCCGAGGCGGCAGACCCGGTCGACGACCTCGACATCCGCCACTCCGTCCTGCACGAGCCGCAGCGCCTCGAGGCCGAAGGGACGGCTGCAGCGGTTGACGAGGAAACCGGGCCCGTCGGCGGCGTCGACGACCCGCTTGCCCATCGCGGCGCCGACCGCGCGCGCCACCGCGAGCGCCTCGGCGCCGGAGTCGAGCCCCGCGATGACCTCGACGAGGCGCATGACCGGCGCGGGGTTGAAGAAGTGCATGCCCACGACGCGCCCCGGGTCGCCGGCGGCCGTGCCGAGCGCTGTGATCGGGATCGAGGACGTGTTCGACGCGAGGACGGCATCGGGCGCGATCGCCGCGAGCCGCCCGACCAGCTCGCGCTTGAGCTCGAGGCGCTCGGGCGCCGCCTCGACCACGAGCCCGCACGGAGCGAGCGCCTCGAGCTCGCCGACCGCATCGAGCGGCCCCGGCTCGCGGTCCAGGCGGCCGCGGTCGCGCCAGCGCTGCAGCCCATCGCGGGCGGCCTCGGCGCCGCGCTGCAGCGCCGTGGGGTCCGGGTCGTGCACCAGCGTGCGCGCGCCGGTGGCGGCCGCGAGTTGGGCGATCCCCGCGCCCATGGTGCCGGCGCCGACGACCCCGATGACGTCGGGGAGAGCGGTCACCCGCCCGACCATACGTTCATTCGTCGTCGTGGTCGCCGCGCAATGCTCGACGCCGGCCGGGCGTCCTCTTGACAGATCCCATCAAGATCGGGATACTCACGGTATGCCAACTGCCGCGGCCACGGGGCGTCGCAGGACCGCTCCGACCCGGGCCGAGCGCCAGGCCCGCACTCGCACCGAGCTCGTGGACGCGGCCGAGCGGCTCTTCAGCGGGCAGGGCTTCCACGCGACCTCGCTCGACTCCGTCGCCGACGCGGCCGGCTACACGAAGGGCGCGGTGTACTCCAACTTCGCGTCCAAGGAGGACCTCTTCTTCGCCGTCTACGAGCGCCGCGTCGACCGCCACGTCGAGCAGATCCGCCCGGTCCTCGCTCGGGCGCGCGACGGCGACGGGGACCTCGCGCGGGCGCTCGCGGAGATCGCCGGCCGGCGCGAGCACGACACCGGGTGGCTCGCGGTCTTCCTCGAGTTCTGGACCCACGTGGTGCGCCACCCCGAGCACCGCGAGCGCTTCGCGGCCGCGCACGCGCGCGCGGCCGAGCCGTTCGCGGATGCGCTTAGCGCCGTGCGGGGCCTGCGCCTGCAGATCGAGCCGCGGCACGTCGCGATGGCCGGCTTTGCGCTGGCGACGGGCATGGGTCTGGAGCGGCTCACGCGACCGGATGACGTCGACGTGGAGCTCGCCGTGCGCGTCCAGGAGCTCTGGGCCAGGGCGCTCATCGAGCCCCGGGAGGGATGACGATGGACCTCGACTACGACCGCAAGCGGATCGTCGACGTCGGGCGCGGGTTCCGGCGCGCGCGCGTCCTGACCGCGCGCGAGCGCTGGCCGCGCGAGCGGCTGGCCGCGCTGCAGCGCGAGCGGATCGACGCGCTCGTGCGCGACGCGATCGCCCGTTCGCCGTTCTATCGCGAGCGCCTCGGCCCGCACGTGGGGCGCGCCCCCGTCGAGCTCGCGGCTCTTCCCGTGCTCGACAAGGCGACGATGATGGAGCGCTTCGACGAGCTCGTCACCGACCCGCGCCTGCGCCGGGAGGCGCTGCTCGAGCACCTCGAGGACGCCGACGGCGACGAGCTGCTCGACGGCGAGTTCCGCGTCATGGCGACGAGCGGTTCATCCGGGCGCAAGGGCCTATACGTCTACGACCGCTCGGCGTGGATCGATACGGTGGTCGCGCCGTTCTTGCGCATCAACGCGATCATCGGCGTCCGGCCGCAGCTCCCGCGCCTGCGCGTGGCGGCGATCGGCGGCGGCGCGCCGACTCACATGACTCGCCGCGGCGCCGCGACGTTCTCGCTCGGCCTGCACCGCCTGCTCTCCCTGCCGGTGACGATGCCCGTCGACGAGATGGCCGCGGCGCTCGAGGCCCACCGCCCCGAGTACATGACCGGCTTCGCGTCGCGCATCGCGCTCCTGGCCGACGAGCAGCTCGCCGGCCGCCTGCGAATCGCGCCGCGCGTCGTGCAGACCTCGAGCGAGCTGTGCACGCCCGAGATGCGCGCGCGGATCCAGGCCGCCTTCGGCGTCGCGCCGTTCAACTTCTATGCGACGACCGAGGGGCTCTGGGGCTCGTCGTGCGCGCACGGCTCCGGGGTCCATCTCTTCGAGGACGTCGTCGCCGTCGAGAACGTCGACGCGGACGGCCGGCCCGTGTCCGACGGCGAGCGCGGCGCGAAGCTCCTCGTGACGAACCTCGTCAACCGCACGCAGCCGCTCATCCGCTTCGAGCTCAGCGACATCGTCAGCCTCGACCCCGAGCCGTGCCCGTGCGGGCGGACGCTGCGGCGGCTGCGGACGGTCCAGGGCCGCGCCGAGGACGTCCTGCGCCTGCGCGGTCGCGACGGCCCGGTCGAGGTCCACCCGCTGCACTTCTCGGTGCTCACGAGCGACCGCGACGTCCGCGAGTTCCAGGTCGTCCAGGACCGCGATCGCGTGCGCCTGCGCGTCGTCCTGCGTGCCGACGCGGCCGCCGAGGCCGCGCGCGAGCGCCTGCGCGAGCGCGTGGCCGCGCGTCTCGCCGAGGCCGGCGTGCACGCCCCGCGGGTCGACGTCGAGCCGTGCGCGACGATCGAGCGTCCGCCGAGCGGCAAGCTCAAGCTCGTGGTCGCCGACGGCGGCTGAGCTACCCCGGGGCTATGCGGGCACGAGCGCGTTGATGCCCGTCGTCGCGCGCCCGATGATGAGCCGCTGGATCTGCGACGTGCCCTCGTAGAGCGTCGTGACGCGCGCGTCGCGGTAGAAGCGCTCGACGGGGTGGTCGTCGACGTAGCCAGCGCCGCCGTGGACCTGGATCGCGCGATCGGCGCACCACACCGCCGCCTCCGTCGCGTAGAGCTTCGCGATCGAGGTCTCGGTCGTCGAGGGCCGCCCGGCGTCCTTGAGCGCGCCGGCGCGGTGGACGAGCAGCCGCCCGGCGTCGGTGCGCACGACCATCTCGGCGATCATCTCCTGCACGAGCTGGAAGCTCGCGATCGGCCGGTCGAACTGGTGGCGCTCGCCGGCGTAGCGCACGGACTCGTCGACCGAGCCCTGGCAGATGCCCACGCATCCCGCGGCGACGGAGTAGCGCCCGGAGTCGAGCGCCGACATCGCGACCGTGAAGCCGTCGCCGACCTCGCCGAGGAGCGCGTCGGGCCCGGCGACGACGTCGTCGAGCGCGATCGACGCAGTGTCCGACGCCCACAGCCCCATCTTCCCGTGGATCTCGGAGGGAACGAAGCCGTCCTGGTCGGTCTCGACGAGGAAGCAGGCGAGGCCCTTGTGGCGCAGCGACGGGTCGGTCTGGGCGAAGACGA
>DATNGY010000064.1:0-2879 GCA_035605735.1 Solirubrobacteraceae bacterium | reverse complement strand
GCGCTCGCCGAGTGCCGCCTAAGGTACCGCACAGGGACCCCATGCGACATTCGACGCGTCGGCGCCGAGCTGCGCGCGGCGGCCGGGGCCTAGCGCAGTCGCTGCCCCGGCTTGCGCTGCTGGGGCCGGCCGAGGAGGCGGTTGCGCACCCACCGGATGCGCCGGATCGTCCGTCGCAGCGGGCCGAAGCTGCGCAGCGCGCGCCGCACGCGGTACGTGCGCGTGAGCGAGGCGACGTCCCGGCTCGCGGGCAGCGTGACCGGCGGTCGGCGCCCGCGGCGGACGGACGCGGCGCCGTCCTCGCCGACGTCGACGGCCAGGCGCAGCCGCGCGGGGCGTGCGTCGCCGACCGAGCCGCCGATGCTCCAGCTGCCCGGGCTCACGAGGTCGGGGGCTGCCTGGCGGCCGAAGGGCACGCGCCCCTCCAGGCGCGCGCGGTCGCCGTCCGGCACGAGGCGGGCGGGCGCGGTGACGCGCCGGCGGCCCTCGGTGACGGAGCCGGTGAGCACGAGCTCGCCGCCGTTGACCGGCACGGCCTCGCCGTGGACCTCGACGGGCACGTCGAAGGCGAGCTCGAGCGCATTGCCCGCGACCGTCGCGCGGGCTCCGTCCGGGTCGGGAGTCGCGACCGCGAGCAGCCGCGTGGCGGCCTGGTCGACGTCCACGGCCAGGCGCTCGGCCTTCGTCCGGTACGGGATGACGATCCGCGCCGGGCTCCCGACGAGCGCGGGCGGCGGCGTGTGCTCGCGATGGGCGTCGACGCGGCGGCGCGCGGTGTTGCCGCAGCACGACACTCCGACCAGCACGTCCCATACCGCCGCGCGGAGCGGCCGGCCGGCCCCCGCGGTCTCGGGGTCGAGGATCGCCTCCCCGACGACGTGGACGCAGACCCCGCGCACGGTCTCGCGCAGCTCCGTGCGCGCCCGCACCGGGAGCAGATACTCCTCCTGCGTGTCACGGGCGCGGATCGTGACCCGCATCGAGGCGTCGGCCAGCTCGTCGGTCACGTCGCCCGCGACGCCGATCGCCTCCGCTCCGGGCAGCCGCGGCGGCAGCGCGTAGCGCAGGCGCCCGTCCACGCGCGGAAATGCGATCGGGACCCTGTCCTTGCGCGACAGCGTCCCGTCGAGCGGGATCCGCAGCGTCCCGCCCTCCCAGCGCGGAGGTCCTGTCACGAGCTCCACGCGCAGCTCGGACTCCCAGTCGGCGAGCGCGACGAGCCCGTCGAGCCGCGCGGCCTCCATCAGCGCCGCCCGCACGCGCAGGTTGGCGGTCACGCCGTCGGTGACCGAGCGCGAGAAGCGCTCGGCCGCGAGCGCGCGGACGTCGTCGTAGAGCTCGCGCTGCTCGGCGCGCGAGCGCCCGAGGAAGGTCGGGCCGCCGAGCCGCTGGATCATCTTCACGCGGTACCAGTGGCGCAGCATCCGGTCGCGCAACGGCCCGGGCTCGGTGTTGGCCTCGACGATGTCGAGGACCTCGCGCAGGTCGTCGAAGTAGCTCCGGCCGAGCCGGGCGTCCGACGCGTTGCGCCCGTCGTCGCGGCGCACCCAGTAGTAGACGGGGTAGTCGCTGAGGACGGCGATCCGGCGGGCGTGGAAGTAGGCCTGGACGACCATCACGTGGTCCTCGAGCCGTCGCCGGCCCTCGGGGAAGCGCAGGTCGTGCTCGAGCAGGAACGCGCGCCGGAAGAGCTTGTGCGGCGCGAGCAGCGCGAGCAGCGGGTCGCGCCCGAGCGACGCGTCGTCGACGTTGCGGCGGAAGAGCTCGAGCGGGACCTTCTTGCCACGGCCGACGACCTTGCCCTGCACGACGTCGGCGCCGGTCCGCGCTGCGGTCGCGTAGAGGCGCTCGAGCGCCTCGTCGCCGATGAAGTCGTCGTTGTCGACGAAGAGGACGTACTCGCCCCGCGCCGCGTCGACGCCGAGGTTGCGCGGTCGCCCCGGCCAGCCCGAGTTGGGGATGTGGATGAGGCGGACGAGGTCGGGATGCTCCTCGGCGAGCCGGTCGAGCCGCTCGCCGGTCCCGTCGGTCGAGCCGTCGTCGACGAAGATCGCCTCCATCTCCGCGCGCGCCAGCGACTGCCGCAGGATCGAGTCGATGCAGTCCTCGATGTTCTCGCCCGGGTTGTAGACCGGCACGACGACGCTGACCTTCACGGCGGCCACCGGGGCCAGGGTACGCGATGGGCCGGTACCCTCCGCCGACATGTCGCCGCGGAGGCCTCGTCTCACGCGGCGGCGGATCGTCATCGGCGCCGGCGCGCTGGCGGTCGTGGTCGCGGCCACGGCTGCCATCGCCTATGCGGTCCTGCGCAACCGCGAGGGCAACGTCAACCATCCCGACGTCGTGTTCCGCGCCGAGCCCGAGCAGACGACGCCGCCTCCGCCGCCGCGTCCCTCCAAGCCCAAGGAGGACCCGCTGGCGACCTTCGAATGGCCCTTCTACGGCTATCGCGCCGATCGCCGGCGGGTGCTCGACGCGCGGCTGCGCCCGCCGTTCCGCCGCCGCTGGAAGGTCAACGCGAACGTCCTGCTCGAGTTCAGCCCGGTCATCGGCCAGGGCAAGGTGTTCCTGCTCGCCGACGACGCGCGGCTGCGCGCCGTCGACAAGGAGAGCGGCAAGGTTCGCTGGAAGCGCCGTCTCGGCGTCCTCGCCGCCTCGGCGCCCGCGTACGCCGACGGGCGCCTCTACGTGACGATCCTCGAGCGCGCCCCCGGGGCGGCCGGCCGCGTCGTCGCGCTGCGCGCCCGCGACGGCAAGGTCCTGTGGACGCGCGACCTGCCGAGTCGCACCGAGTCCTCGCCGCTCGTGACGCAGGGCCACGTCATCTTCGGCACCGAGAACGGGACGGTCTACTCGCTGCGCACCGGGGGCGGGCG
>DATNGY010000063.1:0-3109 GCA_035605735.1 Solirubrobacteraceae bacterium | reverse complement strand
GCTCGGCGTCGGCGCGCACCGAGACCGGGACCATCGCCTTGAGGACGAGGTCCTCGGTCGGCTCGCCGCGGCGGCGCAGGAAGCGCCCGAGGGCGAGCGTGACCGCGGCGAGGACGACGTCGTTCAGCGTCCCGCCGAGCGCGTCCTTGATCGCCTTGAACTCGGCGACCTCGGCGTCGACCCACGCGTAGCGGCGGTGCGGGCCGATCGGGACGTTGAACGGCGACGCCGGCGCCGGTCTCATGCCCGCCCAGGCCATCGCGCCGATGCCGACGAGCCGCTCGCCCATCCGCTGCGCCGCGCGGCGCGGGCGGCGGGTCAGCGCGCGCACGCCGCGCGCGGCCTCGGCCGGCACGGTCGAGCGCTCGAGTACCGCGTCGGCGAGGAGCTGGGCCGACGTCGGCTCCGGGCGCGGCACCCAGCCGCCGGCTACGACCGGCGCCGGGGAGCCCTCCGGCGAGGCGTCGAAGAGGACCGAGATGAGGTCGACGCCCGAGACGCCGTCGACGAGCGCGTGGTGGGTCTTGGTGATGGCGGCGAAGCGCGGACCGTCGGGGCCGTCCTCGAGGCCCTCGACGAGGTTGAGCTCCCACAGCGGCTTGTTGCGATCGAGGCGCTGGGAGAAGAGCCGGGCGGCGATAAGGCGCAGCTGCTCACTCGAGCCCGGCGCCGGCAGCGCGCTGTGGCGGACGTGGTAGCGCAGGTTGAAGTGGGGGTCGTCGATCCACACGGGACGGCCCTGCCCGAGCGGGACCTCGGCGAGCTTCTGGCGGTAGCGCGGGACGAGCGGCAGCGCGCTCTCGATCGCGCTCAGCAGCTCCTCGTAGGCGGGCGGCTCACCTCCGAAGATCAGGACGGAGGCGACATGCATGTGTGCGCCGCCCGACTCGAGGTGCAGGAAGCTCGTGTCGAGCGCGGAGAGGCGGTCGCGGTTGGCCACGGGCCGATCGTACAACCGCAGCGCGGGATTACATCCTTCCGTAGACAACATTCAACAGATTGTGTAAGGTTGGGCTCGGACGGGAATCCCAACGCCACGTTCCCCCGACCGGAGAGCCCCATGAACCTGAGCGATCCCGCGGCCTTCCGCCGCGCCTACGAGCAGCACGCCCGCGGCGCCTACGGGGCCGCGTACCGCATCCTCGGCGACGCGCAGCAGGCGCAGGACGTGGTCCAGGACGTCTTCACCCGGGTGTGGCGCAACCCCGGCAAGTTCGACGGTCGTCGCGGCGAGCTCGGCAGCTACCTGCGCCTCATGGCCCGCAGCCGCGCGCTCGACGTCTGGCGCCAGGGACAGGCCGCCGGCCGCGCGTCCGATCGCCTCCAGGTCGTCGTCGGTCGCCACGAGCCGCGCGTCGAGGACCGTCCGGGCGCGATGGCCGAGCGCGAGAGCGACCGGCGTGCCGTCCGCGCGGCGCTGCGAGCGCTGCCCGAGCCGCAGCGCGAAGCGGTCGTGCTGGCCTTCTGGGGTGGCCTGACCGCCGACGAGATCGCCCGCTACTCGCGCGTGCCGCTCGGCACGGCGAAGAGCCGCATCCGCCTCGGCCTCGCCAAGCTGCGGGCCGAGATCGAGGCGCCCGCGCGTCCGATGGTCGCCGAGGCCGCCTGACGCCGTCGCGGACCCACTAGGGTCGGGCGCGGCCCATGCCCGTCAACGGCAGCGAGTACGACCAGCGTCTGCGCCCCGTCTTCTTCGAGGGCCGCTCGTGGCTGGGCGAGGCCGCATGGTTCGACGCGCACACCCACATCGGCGACAACGATCCCGACGGTCGGCGGGCGACCGCGGAGGAGATCCTCGGCGGCCTCGACGCCGCCGGCCACCAGCGTGCGCTCGTGTTCGCGATGCACGAGCCCGACGGGTACCGCACGGCCAACGACCGCGTGCTGGCCGAGGCCGCAGCGTCGGGCGGTCGGCTCGTGGCGCTCGCGCGCATCAGCCCGCACGATCCCGGCGCGCTCGCCGAGGCGCGTCGCTGCCTCGAGGCGGGCGCCGTCGGCTTCAAGCTCCATCCGCGCTCGGACGCCTTCGCTCTGCCTCATCCGGTGGTCGAGGAGGTCGTCGCCCTCGCGCACGAGCGTCGCCGTCTCGTGCTCTTCCACGCGGGCCGCGGGATCCCGCACCTCGGCGAGTCGGTGGTCGACCTCGCGCGCCGGTACCCCGGCGCCCGGCTGATCCTCGCCCATGCGGGCATCAGCGACCTCAGCTGGATCGCCGGCGAGGCCGCGGCGCTGCCCAACCTCTTCTTCGACACCGCGTGGTGGAACGTCGCCGACCACCTCCAGCTCTACTCCACGATCCCGCCCGGCCAGATCCTCTACGCGAGCGACATGCCCTACGGCCCCGGGGTCGTCACCTCGTTCATCTTCCTGCGCATGGCGCGCGCCGTCGGCCATCCGCCCGCGGTCGCGCGGGCGATCGCCGGCGAGCAGGTCGCTCGGATCGTCGCCGGCGAGGAGCCGCTCGACCTCGGCCCGGCGCCGGGCGTCGAGGCGGTAGGCCCGCGCGTGATCGACGCCGAGCGGATCGTGACCTACGCGAGCGGCGCCGTGCTGCTCGCCTTCCGCGGCCTCGATCCAGCCGAGCCCGTAGCGCTCGCGCGCCTCGCGTGCCGTACCTCGCGCGACGGCGACGTCGCGCAGCTCCTCGGCCTCGTCGACCGCGTGCTCGAGATCGGGCAGGAGTGGGCGGCCGCGCGCCCCGACCAGCCGTTCGCGATCGGCGGCGCGGCGCTCGTCGCCCTGATCCTCGCCGGCACGCCGGCGGCGGGCGTCCCGGCCGTCGCGCTGTAATCAGGAGTCCCAGATCGGCACGAGGCCGCGGCCGTGCAAGTCGTTCCCGAGCCCGCGCCGCGGATCGGGTCCGGCCGGGGTATTCGCCAAACTTCGTGGGCCGTGCCCGATCCGGCCCGCCGCGTCATCGCCCACCTGGACTGCGACGCGTTCTACGTCTCCGTCGAGCTGCGGCGCCGTCCTGAGCTGCGGGGGCGTCCGGTCGTCGTGGCCGGCTCGGGGCCGCGCGCGGTGGTGACGACGGCGAGCTACGAGGCGCGGCGGTTCGGGGTGGGCTCGGCCAGCCCGGCCTCGCAGGCGCGGCGGCTCTGCCCCGACG
>DATNGY010000062.1:0-3592 GCA_035605735.1 Solirubrobacteraceae bacterium | reverse complement strand
CCCTTCGCGGGCCCCTGCTTCCACACCGCGCGCTGGCGCCACGACGTCGCGCTCGCCGGCCGGCGCGTTGCCGTCGTGGGCACTGGCTGCAGCGCGATCCAGGTCGTCCCCGCGATCGCGCCGACGGTCGCGCACGTGGACGTCTACCAGCGCTCGCCGGGATGGACGCTTCCGAAGCTCGACTTCGCCTACGGCGAGCGCGCCCAGCGGCTGTTCGCGCGCTTTCCGCTCCTGCAGCGACTCGACCGCGCCGCCGTCTTCGCGTTCATGGAGCTCGGGGCGGCGGCGATGACCGGCCGGCGGTGGCTGCTCCCGCCCTTCCGGGCGGTCGGCCGCCGCCAGATCGCCAAGGCGATCGCCGACCCCGAGCTGCGCCGGCGCGTGACGCCGCGCGACGAGCTCGGCTGCAAGCGGGTCATGCTCACCGACAACTGGTATCCCACGCTCACACGGCCGAGCGTCGAGCTCGTCACCGAGGCGATCGCGGAGGTGACGCCGGCCGGCGTGCGGACGGCGGACGGCGCCGAGCGCCCCGCCGACGTCCTCGTCCTGGCCACCGGCTTCCGCGCCCACGACTTCGTCGCTCCGATGGAGATCGTCGGCGTCGACGAGCGCACGCTCGCCGACGAGTGGGCCGGCGTCCCCCGCGCATACCTCGGCCTCACCGTGCCGGGCTTCCCGAACCTCTTCCTCCTCTACGGCCCGAACACGAACGGCGGGACAGGCTCTGTCATCGACACGATCGAGGCCGGCATGGCTCACGTCGTTGCCGCGCTGCGACTGCTCGACGGGGCGCGCGCCCACACGATCGAGGTGCGCCGGCCGACCGCGGAGGCCTTCGATCGCGAGCTGCGGGCCGCGCTCGCGAAGACCGTCTGGCACACCGGCTGCACGAGCTGGTACCTCGACGAGCACGGCAACGACCCCAACCAGTGGCCGTGGCTGTGGAGCACGTACCGCCGCCGGGCGGCGCGGATCGAGCCGGGCGCCTACGCGCTCGACGGCGCGGCCGCGGCGGCCTCGTAGCATCACGGCCCGTGGCGCGCATCGGCTTCGTCGGGCTCGGGATCATGGGCGGCCGCATGGCGGCGAACCTCGCCCGCGCCGGCCACGAGCTCGTCGTCTTCAATCGCACGCGCGAGCGGGCGGAGGCCTGGATCGCCGAGCACGGCGGCACGCTCGCGCCGACGCCCGCCGCCGTCGGCGCGCAGGTCGAGGTCGTGATCACGATGGTCGTCGACGGCGATCAGGTCGAGCACGTCCTCCTCGGGCCCGACGGCGTGGCCGGGGGCGCGGCGCCGGGCGTGCTGTGCGTCGACATGTCGACGATCGCGCCCGCGCAGACCCGTGCGATCGGAGCAGCGCTCGCCGAGCGCGGCCTGCGCTTCGTCGGCGCCCCGGTCACGGGGTCCTCGCCCAAGGCCGAGGACGGCACGCTGACGATCATGGTCGGCGGCGCCGAGGAGGACGTGGCGCGAGCCCGGCCGCTCTTCGAGGTCATGGGCGAGGTCGTCGTCCACGTCGGGCCGCTCGGGCAGGGCCAGGTCGTCAAGCTCATCAACAACGCCGTCGCCGCCGCGAACGCGAGCACGCTCGCGCAGGCGCTGATCGTCGGGCGCGCAACCGGCGTCGACCTCGACGCGCTCGTCGAGGTGATGGCCGCCGGCAGCGGGGCGAGCACGATGCTCGCGCTCAAGGCCGGCCCGATGCGCGCGCACGACTACGCGACGCTCTTCAAGCTCGAGCACATGCTCAAGGACGTCCGGCTCTGCCTCGAGGAGGGCCAGGCGGCGGGCGTCCCCTTCCCGGCCGCCGCCGCGGCCCGCGAGGCGCTGACCGCCGGCATGGGCCGCGGTCTCGCCGACGCCGACTTCGCGGCGATCGTCGAGGTCTTCGAGGGCCTGGCCGGAGTGCGCCTTTGATCGCAGGATTTCGACCGTTCGCCGAAAGTTGTGCGCCGTTGAGCAGGTTTTCCGCTCAATTCAGCGCAGTTGCTCCACCGACGTCCCGGACGGCCGCCTGCACCCCTATAGACGGCGATCGATGGTGCACGAGCCCGAGAGGGGCCGCGAGCGGTTGAGGCTCGTGGCGGGTGGGCGCCGGCACGCTATGGCGGCCGCGCGACAGCCGCGCGAGGCCGCGCAGGGAGCGACGGTCCGCGTCCGCCTGGCCGCAGTGACGGACCGCTGCTGGCGGTGTCGCACGAAGGTCCGTGCGATCGTCGGCGTGCTCGTCGACCCGGCGCTGACTCCCGACGGGACGGGCTTCGCGCCGTTCGAGGCCGTCGCCGCCGAGCTCGCGGCGACCATCGACGAGCGGGCGCTCGCCGCGCGCGGGGTCGGTCCGCTGCGCCACCGCGACAGCCCCGGCGTCGCCGGCGGCTACCTCGCCAACGGCTGCCTGGAGTGCGATGCGCTGATCGGGCGCTTCGAGCTCGAGGACCTCCTGCACGAGCACCTGCAGGGCGGCGGCACCCACGCCCAGCTCGACCTCGGCCTCGCGGTCGAGCTTCCGGCCTCGGCACGGGTCGGGATCGGCCTCAGCGGGTAGTAGAGGCGGCGGTCATCCGGTCCGCGAGCGAACGCCCGGGCCGGGAGCGATTTGGGATTTCAGACGAGATTTGTAAGAATCGTTGACATCCCGTCGCCGGGGACGTGGAGGTCCTCGGGCGGGATTTTGCTGTCGTCAGCCCCTCCACCCCCACTATGCCTACTGCTTTCAAGGAATGGGCGGTCACCGTCCGCGCGCTCGCCGAGGGCGAGCAGCTCGTCACGCTGCGCAAGGGCGGGATCCGCGAGGAGCGCAAGCACTTCGAGCTCGAGCACGAGCGCTTCTTCCTGTACCCCACGTTCGAGCACCAGTGCAACGACGTCGTGCGGGCGTCGCATCAGCCCGAGCTGCGTCGGGCGCTCGAGGAGGGCGTCTGGCCCGACGGCGACCCGCCCGTCCAGGCCCTGACTCGCGACGGCGGGATCCCGCAGCCCGACCGCGTCCGCATCCGCTGCTGGGCGGAGGTCGCCGAGCACTGGACGATCACCGACCCGCGCACGGTCGACGGCCTCTCGCCGTACTACGTCTGGACGACCGACTACGCCGAGAAGCGCCTGCAGTGGAAGCGCCGCCATCCGCTCCACATCCTGCTGCTGCGGACCTACCGCATCCCGCGCCCGGTGACCGTCAAGGTCCGCGACGACTTCCACGGCTGCCGGTCGTGGCTGGAGATCTCGCGCGACCTGCCGTTCGAGGGCACGCCGGTGCTCTCCGACGACGAGTTCGAGCGCGCGTCGGAGGAGATCGAGGCGATCGTGCACGGCTCGGCCGTCGAGTCGCGCGTCCCCGAGCTCGTCTAGCCGGTCACGACCGCACGATCAGGGTGGCGCTCGCCTGATGCGCGAGCGCCCCGCTCGTCCCCTTGACGGTGAGGGTGAACGTCCCGCGGGTCGTCGACCAGGTGGTGCGCACGGTGAGCGTCGAGGTGCCCCATCGCGCGATCGGGTTGCGCGAGAAGGACGCGGTGGCGCCCGACGGCAGCCCGCTGACGGTCAGCGAGACGTTGGCGGCGAAGCCTCCCTGGGCGCCCACGGTGACGGTG
>DATNGY010000061.1:0-4242 GCA_035605735.1 Solirubrobacteraceae bacterium | reverse complement strand
AGCGCCGTGTGCATGTTGTGGATGAACGGCGCGAGCATCGCATCCGAAAGGCCCGCGGCGAGCCCCGAGAAGATCTTGAACAGCACGTCCTTCGGGACCGCCGCGGTGACGATGGCCAGGACGAACGCGATCGAGAGCACCGCGCCCGTGTTCTGGAGCATCGTCCGCGCGCCGGCCGCGATGCCGCGCCGCTGCGCGGGCACCGTGCCCATCATCGCCGCCGTGTTGGGCGAGTTGAACATGCCCGAGCCGACGCCGACGACGAAGAGCCAGATCGCCGGCTGCCAGTACGCCGTGTGGGGCTCGAGCGTGGTCATCGCGGCAAGGCCGGCGGCGCTCACGAGCATCCCGAGCGCGGCGAGCGTGCGCGAGCCGCGCCGGTCGGCCCACACGCCGGCGATCGGCGAGGCGATGAGCATGCCGACCGCGAGCGGCGCGAGCTTGAGGCCGGCGACGATCGGGTCGTCGCCCTGGGCGCCCTGGAAGTAGAAGACGAAGACGAAGAGCAGGGCGAAGCGCGAGAGCCCGTTGATGAAGGCCGCGCCGGTCGCGGCGGCGAAGAGCCGGTTGCGGAAGATCTCGAGGTCGAGCATCGGCGCCTCGACGCGGCGCTCGATGACGACGAAGAGCGGCAGCAGGATCGCGGCGGCGACGAGGCCGCCGATGACGAGCGGGTCGCTCCAGCCCGAGATCCCGCCGCGCGAGACCCCGAGCACGAGCCCCGTGAGGCCGGCCACGTAGGTCGCTGTCCCGAGCAGGTCGAGGCCGCGCCGGGCGTCGGGACGGGCCAGCTCGTGGAGGACGAGCGCGCCCCACGCCGCGCCGGCGAGCGCGAGCGGCACGTTGAACCAGAAGACCCAGTGCCACGAGAGCGCGACGAGCGCGCCGCCCAGCACCGGGCCGATGACGAGGCCGACCGCCGCGATCATGGTGTTCGTCCCCATGGCCAAGCCGAGCTGCTTGCGCGGGAAGGCGTCGGTAACGAGCGCGGCCGCGTTCGCGAACAGGAAGGCCCCGCCGACGCCCTGGAGGATGCGCCAGAGGATGAGCTGCGTGCCGTCGGCCGCAAACCCGGCGCCGAGCGAGGCGAGCGCGAAGACGACGAACCCGCCGACGTAGGCGACCTTGCGCCCGAACAGGTCGGAGAGGCGCCCGGCGGTGAGCACGAGCACCGTCGAGGCGATCATGTAGGCGAGGATCACCCACACGAGCTCGAGGATCGTCGTCCCCAGCGCGCGCTCGAGGTCGGGGAGGGCGATGATGAGCGTGCCGGAGTTCGTCGTCGCGAGCAGCATGCCCAGGCTCGTGCACGACAGCGCCCACCACTTGTAGTGCTCGTGCTCGGAGTCGACGCCGACCCGGCGGGCGGGGCGGCGCGGAGCCGGCTCGGCCGGCGGACGCGGGTGGCGCCGGCGCGCTCCGGTGCGCATCAGGCCGGAGACGTAGCCCTCGCTCGCGCGGCGGACGCGGCCTGGGTCCTCGGTCGGGCGCGTGCGCAGCTCGCTCACACGACCCATGGTATCGGAAGCTTACGTGAACGTCATTTGACCTCTCATCGCGCCCTCACTCAGCGCTGATGAGCCACCACCAGCTCGGCTGGCCCCCGTCCTCGACCTCGATCTCGACGTCGCGCGGCGCGAGCGCGGCCGCCGCCTCGGGGTCCAGCGGCGCGTCCGCGCCGGCGATGACCGTGACGAGCTCGGCGCCGGTGGCCAGGCGCTCGAGGACCGCCCGCAGCGTCGCACCGGGGTCGCCCCACGTGATGACCTGGTCGTCGACGAAGCCGACCGCGTCGCCGGCGACGAAGCGTCCGGCGGCGTCGGCGCGCGCGGCCGGAGCCACGCCGCCGGTCTGCACGCGCGCGACTGCCGCCTCCATCGCCGCTGCGTTCTCGGCGGCGCTCCGCGCGGGGTTGAGGGCCACCGCGGCCGCGAGCCCGGCCTGCTGGCTGGACGTCGCGACGACGCGGACCTCCTTCTCGGCCAGCTCGGCCGCCCGCTCCGCGGCGAACAGGACGTTCGGCGAGTTGGGGAGAACCACGACCTCCTCCGCCGGGACCTCGTGGATGCCGGCGAGCAGCTCGCTCGTCGACGGGCTCAGCGTGCGCCCGCCGCGCAGGACGCCGCAGCCCAGCGACGCATACAGGCGCGCGAGCCCCCCTCCGGCGACCACGGCGAGCGCTCCCGAGGTGGCCCGCGGCGCCCCGCTGGCGCCGTTGCGGCCGGCGAGCCGCTCGCCGCGCTCGGCGACCTGGGCGCGCATGTCGGCGACGTCGAGCCGCGAGACCTCGCCGGTGCCGGCGAAGAGCGCGAGCGCCGCTTCGGGGTCGTCGGTGTGGACGTGGACCTTGAGCGTCGTGCGGTCACCCACGACGAGGACCGAGTCGCCCAGCCCCTCGAGCGCCTCCGCGAAGCGCGCGGCCTCGAGGCCGGCGCCGATCACCGCGAAGTTCGTGCAGAACCGATACGTCGCGCTGGAGTGCTCGGGGTGGGTCACCCGGGCCGGCGCGTGGTGCGCGAGCGGCGGCGGCGCGTCGCCGCGCAGCGCCGCGACCACGCCCGCGAAGATGACGATGACGCCGTAGCCACCCGCGTCCACGACGCCGGCCTCGCGGAGCACCGGGAGCAGGTCGGGCCCGCGCCGCAGCGAGGCCTCGCCGGCCGTGATCGCGCGCTCGAGCGCGTCGGCGATGAGGCCGTCCTGCAGCGCCGGCGCGGCGTGGGCGTCGAGGCGCAGGCCCGGGAGGTGGGCGATCTCGCTCGCGAGGTGCGCGGCCATGTCGCGCATGACCGTGAGCATCGTCCCCTCCGCGGGCGCGCGGACCGACCCGTAGGCGCGCTGGGCCGCGCGCGCCATCGCCGCGCCGATGAGGACCGGGTCGACGAGCTCGCCCGGACGCGAGATCAGCTCCTCCGCCGCGCCGCGCACGAGCTGGGAGAGGATGACCCTGCTGTTGCCGCGCGCGCCGAGCAGAGCCGCGCGCGCGACCGAGTCGACGATCTCGTCGCGGCCGAGCTCGTCCAGCGGGCGGTCCGCCGCGGCGTGCCGGTCGAGCTCGTCGAGGCACTCCCGCAGCGTGAGCGCCATGTTGTCGCCGGTGTCGCCGTCGGCGACCGGGAAGACGTTGAGTTCGTTGATCTCCTGCCGGCGGGCCTCGAGCTGCGCGAGCGCGCCCTCGAGCACGGCGCGGAAGCGAACGAGGCTGGGATCGGACACGGCGGCCGCGATCCGCGCCGGTCAGACGGCCTTGGTGACCTTGCCCGCCTTGAGGCAGCGGGTGCAGACGTAGACCCGCCGCGGCGCCTTGCCGACGAGGATCCGGACCTTCTGGAGGTTCGGATCGAAGCGCCGCTTGGTGGCGACCATCGAGTGGCTGCGGCTGTTGCCGAACGAGGGGCCCTTCCCGCAGCTGTGGCAGACCTTGGCCATGGGCGCCAGGCAGTGTAGCGGCCGGGTCCTGGGGGTAGCGCCCCAGGGTGATGTCGCGGGTCACGGACGCCAGCGTCAGCCTCCCCCCGCGCTACCGGATCCTGCACCACATCGCCGACGGCGGCATGGCCTCTGTCTGGGCCGCCGAGGACGCGCTGCTCGCGCGCACCGTCGCGGTCAAGGTGCTCGCGCCGTTCCTCGCCGCCGACGAGCGCGCGCAGCAGCGCTTCCTGCGCGAGGCGCGGGCGGGCGCGCGCCTCAGCGACTGCCGCCATATCGTGACGATCTACGACCTCGGCGAGCACGACGGGCGCGCGTTCCTCGTCATGAAGCACTTCCCGCGCGGGAGCGTCGCCGACCGCCTGCGCACCGGCGACCCCGTCTCGCGCCCGGCCGCCCTGCGCTGGCTGCGCCAGGCGGCCGACGCCCTGGACTTCGCCCACCGCCGCGGCGTCGTGCACCGCGACGTCAAGCCGGCCAACCTGCTGCTCGACGAGCACGGCGACCTCGCGGTCGGGGATTTCGGGATCGCCAAGGTGGCCGCCGACACGGCGCTCACGCAGACCGGCCAGCTCGTCGGGACCGCCGCCTACGTCTCCCCCGAGCAGGCCGACGGCCGCCCGGTAACCCCGGCCAGCGATGTCTTCTCGCTCGCGGTCGTCGCGTTCGAGCTGCTCGCCGGCGCGCGACCGGGCCGCCCGGGCGCCGCGCCGCTGCCGCCGGCGGTCCGGCGCGTGCTCGGCCGCGGGCTCGCGCGCGACCCGGCCGAGCGGCCGCGCAGCGCCGGCGCGTTCTTCGAGGAGCTCGAGGACG
>DATNGY010000060.1:0-2674 GCA_035605735.1 Solirubrobacteraceae bacterium | reverse complement strand
GACGCGCGATCGAGCGCGTCCTCAAGGGGCCGGCGTCGAGCGACATCGCCGACATCGTCGGCACCCGCGCCTACCGCGCCGGGAGAACGACCCACGTCGCCGGGATCAGCGCGACCGCCCGCACCCTGACGATTCGCCTCGTGCGGCCGTCGCCGAGTCTCCCGGCGCGGATCGCGATGCCAGACTTCTGCGCCGTTCCGCCCGAGACCCCGGTCCGCCCGGGCGGCCTGAAGCAGCCCATCCCGTCCGCCGGCCCGTACTACATCGTCGCCCACACGCCCGGGTCCGAGCTGGTGCTGCGACGCAACCCCAACTACCGGGGACCGCGCCCGCGGCGCCTCGACGAGATCGACTACCACTTCGGCGCCACCGTCCAGCAGGGCAGCGCGCTCGTCGAGGCCGGGCCCGCCGACTACGCCGGCGACTCGCTCGGCCAGCTGCAGTCGGGAAGCGCGGTGTCCCCCGGCGTCGACGCGCGGCTCGCGCGCCGCTACGGTCCGCAGAGCCAAGCCGCGCGCAGCGGGCGCCAGCGCTACTTCATCGACCGCGAGCTCGCGCACGAGTACCTCCTGCTCAACGCGCGACGGCCGCTATTCGCCAGCGCACGGATGCGCCGGGCCGCGAGCTTCGCCGTCGACCGCCCGGCGCTCGCCCGCAACGCGCAGGCGGGCTTCGCCAGCGTGCCCACCGACCAATATCTCCCCTCGGGCATGCCCGGCTTCCGCGACGCCGACGTCTACCCGCTCGGGGGCCCGGACGTCGCCCGCGCCCGAAGCCTGGCCGGCGCCCATCGACGCCACGCCGTCATGTACACGTGCAACACCCGCCCCTGCGAGAACGTGGCCGCGATCGTCAAGGCCAACCTTCGGGCGATCGGCATCACGGTGGATATCCGGCGCTTCCCGTATCCGCTGATCTTCGACCGTGAGCTCGCCCCCGGCGCCCGGTACGACATCGGCTGGTTCGGATGGATCGCGAACTACGCCGACCCGTCGCAGTTCATCGACGCATCGGTGCCCGGCTTCGCCCTGGACTTCCCCGGCGCCGACGCCCAGCGGTACCGACGGCGCATCGCAACGGCCGCCAGGCTCAGCGGAGGCCCTCGACTGCGCGCTTATGGTCGGCTCGACGTCGACCTCGCGACCCACGTCGCCCCCGTCGTCGCCTTCGCCGACCAGACCGCGCGCGACTTCTTCTCGAGCCGCATCGGCTGCCAGACGTATCAGCCGTTCTACGGCATGGACCTGGCCGCGCTCTGCGTCCGACGGCCGTGAGCGTCCCGGGGGCCGCTAGTGATCCGCCACGTAGCCGTCGGCGGGCTCGAGCGGGCGGCGCTCCTCGACCCAGCGCAGCATCCCGCCGGCCATCGACGCGGCGTCGAACCCGGCCTGGCGCAGCGCCTGCGCGGCGAAGAACGAGCGCGAGCCGACCCGGCAGACGGTGACGACCGGCGCGGCCGGGTCGAGCGTGCCCGCCTCCGCCGCGAGTCGCGCAAGCTCGATGTGCCGCGAGCCCGGGATGTGCCCGGCCGCGCGCTCGTAGGGCTCGCGCACGTCGACGACCTGCGCGTCCTCGGTCAGTGCGCGCGCGGCGTCGGCGGGCGTGATCTCAAGGTCGGTCGGCGGCACCCATCGCAGGGTACGCGCTCGCGCTCGGCCGCCCCGCCGCGGCCGCGTCGAGCGCCTCGCCGATCGCCTCGCCGGCGTGCTCGATCTCGGCGTCCGTCGCGACGAGCGGGGGCGAGAGCGCGATCGCGTCGCCGAGCGGCCGCACGAGCACGCCGCACTCGCGCGCGTGCGCGGCGGCGCGCTGCGGGAGGTCGGGCGTCTCCGCGAGCGCGTCGCGCTCGAACGCGACCGCGCCGAGCGCGCCGATGCCGGTACGCACCTCGCCGATGAGCACGTGCGAGCCGAGCGCGCCGAGCGCGCGGCCGATCGGGCCCTCGAGCTCGCGCCCGCGGTCGATGAGGCCCTCGCGCTCGAGGATGTCGAGGTTCGCGAGCGCGGCGGCGCAGCACGTCGGGTGGCCGGAGTACGTCGGCCCGTGGCGGAACCACAGCCCGCCCTCGTCCCAGAACGGCGCCGCGACCTTCGCCGAGGCGAGGACCCCGCCCAGCGGCAGGTAGCCGCTCGTCACGCCCTTGGCGAAGCACAGCAGGTCGGGGCGGACGCCGAAGCGCTCGGCGCCGAACCACGTCCCCAGCCGCCCGAAGGCGGCGATGACGGCGTCGACGACGAAGAGGACGCCCGTACGCGCGCAGAGCTCGGCGACGCCCTCGACGTAGCCCGGGCGCGGCTGATGGGCGCCACCGGCGCCGATGACCGGCTCGACGAAGACGGCCGCGACGCGGTCGGCGCCCACGCGCTCGACCTCGGCCTCGAGCGCCTCGAGCGAGTCGTGGGGCACGACGGACGTGTCGGGGTCCAGCGGGCCCATGCCCTCGCGGTTGGCCGCGATGCCGCCCAGGCTCGTGCCGAGCCCGTGGGTGCCGTGGTAGCCCTGCGAGCGCGAGATCAGGTGCGCGCGGTCGGGCTGGCCGACGGCATCGAAGTAGCGGCGGGCGAGCTTGGCGGCGGTATCGATGGCGTCCCCGCCGCCGGAGACGAGGAAGACCCGCGGGTCGTCGAGCGGAGCCATCCCCGTGAGGCGCTCGGCGAGCTCGAGCGCGGGGCGG
>DATNGY010000059.1:0-4101 GCA_035605735.1 Solirubrobacteraceae bacterium | reverse complement strand
CACGTAGTGCTCCGAGCCGAGCCGGAAGACGGAGATGGGCGGCAGCGACGCGCCCTGACGCCGGGCCATCCACATCGCCTGCCAGCGTCCCGCGGTCCACGCCGGCGGCCGGAAGCAGTGGTCGAAGGCCCGGGCCTTGTCGGCCTCGGTCGACCCCACGATCGCGTCGAGCTCCACAGCCACGGTCCCTAGGGGCCGCTGCTCGGCGCCGTCGGCGGTGTCGCCCGCGAGGTGGCGCAGCCGCCCCTCGGCCGCGGGACGGCGGGCGAGCCGCCGCCGCAGGTCCGCCGTGCGGCGCGCGCGCCGCTCGTGGGCGAATGCGCGCACGGCACCGCCCGCCGCCCGGCCGGTGGCCGGCCACGCCTGGTCGATGAGGACGAGCGCGGCGACGAAGCCGAGGAAGAAGCCGACGATGCTGTCGGCGAGGAACGCCGCGACGGCGAGGACCGCGAGCACCAGCAGCGCGAGCGTCCGTGCGCGGCCGGAGCGAGGACCACGGCAAGCGTGCGCCGCAGACGGGCATCGAGGGGCGTGGGCGCCAGCGCCGCCGGCGTCCCAATCACGCCCGAGTGTCGGATTTGGCGTCCATACGACGCCATAGCTGGAACTCGATGTGCCGGCGGGCCCTACGCGGTCCGCTCTCCCGCGCTGCCGGGCGCGACAGCGCGCGCCGGACCTGCCCTACCCGGGCGCGCCGGTGCCGCCGCCGGTACCCGGCGAGACCGTCTTCGGAGCCGTCTGCGGCGCGGACTCGTAGGCCTGGGGCGGGTAGCGCCCGTTGGTGGCGCCCGTGTTACCGCCGCCGGTCGCGGTGCCCGTCGCGGTCCCCGTTCCGGTGCCGGTCGCCGCCGTAGGCCCGCCCGTCGCGGTGCCGGTCCCCGTCACCCCGCCGGTCCCCGTCGTCGCGCCGCCGGTCCCGGTGCCGTAGTTCGCCGTCGGCGCGGTCCCGTAGCGCTCCTGCTGGGTCGCGCCCCTCGGGTTCGTCGAGTAGCCCGACGGACCGGTCGCCGCGCCCGTGCGCGCGTAGCGCCCGAAGAACGGCTGCGAGACGAACGGCGTCCTCGGCGGTGCGAAGCCGCCGCAGAAGCTGCCCTTCGCGTAGCGCATGTACGTCCCCCAGATCGGCGCCGCCACGACGCCGCCGGCCGCGCCCGCGCCGAGCGTCTCCCGGCTGGTCGCGTGCCCGATCCACACCGACGTGGTGAGGTGCGGCGTGAAGCCCACGAACCAGGCGTCGGTGAAGTCGTCGGTCGTACCGGTCTTGCCCGCGGCCGGGCACCCGATCTGGGCGGCGGTGCCGGTTCCCTGCTGCACGTTCATCTCGAGGATCTTCGTCGCCTCCGCCGCCACGCCGTCGGTGAAGACGCGCGTGCGCTTCGGCTTGCCCCACGAGCGGTCGACGCGGCCGTCGGCGAAGACGACCTTGCGGATCCCCGTCGCGCGATTGCGCACGCCGCCGGAGGCGATCGTCGCGTACGCGTTGGCCATCTCGAGCGGCGACACGCCGTCGGTCAGCCCGCCCAGCCCCTCGGCCGGGTAGGAGTGCAGCGGCGACGTGATGCCCATGTCGCGCGCCGTCTTCGTGACCGCCTCGGGGCCGACGTCGAGGTCGAGCTGCTGGTAGACGGAGTTGTCGGAGGCGAGCGTCGCCTTCACGAGGTTCACGCGCCCGAGGTACGTGTTCGAGTACGTGCTGACGTCGATCTTCCCGTAGCGCGGATCGGTGAAGTTCAGCGGCCGCGAGGTGTAAGTCGTCGAGTTGGGATTCACGCCCCGCCGCAGCGCCGTCATGAGGACCATGACCTTGAACGTGGAGCCGGCCTGGCGGTGGCCCTGGGCGGCGAGGTTGAACTTCGAGTCGCCGTAGTGCGCGGTCGACGCCATCGCGCGGATGTAGCCGTTGCGCGGGTCGATGGAGACGATCGCCCCGCTGCGGTCGGTGCCCGCCACGGCGTTGTCGACGGCGGCGCGTGCGGCCTCCTGGAGCCTCAGATCGATCGTCGTGTAGACCCGCAGGCCCCCGCGGCGCACGGTGTTCGCCCCGTAGCGGTCGACGAGCCGCTGCTTGACGTAGTCGTAGAAGTAGGCCTCGCGGCGCGCCGTGTAGTAGCGCGAGTGCCTGACGCCCAGCGACCGGCGCATCGCCTTGCGCGCGGTCCGCTGCGAGATGTAGCCCTGGTCGGCCATGCGCTGCAGGACGTCGTTGCGGCGTGCCTTCGCGCGGGCGCGGTTGACGAACGGGTTGTACGCGGAGGGCGCCTGCGGTAGGCCGGCGAGCAGCGCGGCCTCGCGGAGCTTGAGCTTCGACGCGGGCTTGTCGAAGAAGACGCGCGCGGCCGCCTGGATGCCGACGGCGGTCTGGCCGCCGACGGTCCCGTACGGGATCGAGTTCAGGTACTTCGTGAGGATCCACTGCTTGCCCGGGCGCCCGGGATGGCGGTCCTCGAGCTCCTCGGCGAGCTTCGCCTCGCGGATCTTGCGCTTGTAGCCCTTCAGACCGGTGCGCGCCTTCTCGCCCGTGTAGAGGTTGCGCACGAGCTGCATCGTCAGCGTCGAGCCGCCCTGGACGTCCTTCTTGGACTCGAGGTTCTTGACCGCGGCCCGGACGATGCCCTCGAAGTCGACGCCCTTGTGCTCGTAGAAGCGCTTGTCCTCGACGGCCACCGTCGCATTGCCGACCGCCTTCGGGATCTTCGCGGCGGGCACGGTCTGGCGCAGGATGTCGGCGCTGATGAAGCCGAGCGGCGTCCCGTCGGCCGCGAAGACGCGCGAGGTCTGGCCGAGGTCGATCGGCTTGCGCGTGTCGAGCGAGGGCGCGCTGTTGGCGACGCTGATGACCCACGCGACGGCCGCCGCCCCGGCGATGCCCGCGGCGGTGAGGACGAGCCCGAGCAGCAGGAAGATGACCCGGCTCGGGCGGGTGCGGCCGTTGGCCTTGCGACGGTGGCGCTCGCGACGGGACATGCGGGGATCCCCGAGGGTAGAGCAGGGTTCGCCGTCGCGGCGCGGAGCCCTGCGACGATGACGGCATGGCGCGCAACGGCCTGGAGGCCCGGGCGGCCGTCCTGCCCGCGGCGGCGCGGCTCGACCGCGCGTGGTCGGCGGCGCTGCGCGACGCCTGGCGCGTGCTGTGGAGCTCGCGGCTCGTCGTCTGGGCGTCCGGCGCGCTCGCGGTCGTGCTCTGGGGGATCTCGCCGCGCGCCGACGGCTTCGACCCCGCCTCGCTGACGCGCCCCTTCGGCGCCACCGGCGACGCGCTCACCGCGAGCCTCGGACGCTGGGACAGCGTCTGGTACCTCGCGATCGCCCACGACGGCTATCCGGCCGCGGACGGCGCGCGGACCGCGTTCTTCCCGCTCTACCCGCTGCTCGTGCGCGCCGTCGGCGCCTTCGCGGCGCCCCCGCTGGTCGCCGGGGCGCTCGTGAGCACGGCCTGCTTCGCAGCTGCGCTCGTCCTGCTGCACCGCCTCTGTGCGCTGGAGCTCGGCCGTCCCGCGGCGCGCGCGACCGTCGCGGCCGTGGCGTTCTTCCCCGCCTCGCTCTTTCTCTCGGCCGCGTACGCCGAGAGCCTCTTCCTGGCGCTCTCGGTCGGCTGCGTGCTCGCTGCCCGCACGGACCGCTGGGCGTGGGCGGGCGCGCTGGGGGCGCTCGCGGCCGCGACGCGCAGCGCCGGCCTCGTCCTCGTCGTGCCGCTCGTCGTGCTGTGGCTCGGCACGCGCCCGCGCCGTCCGGCCGACCTGGCCTGCGTCGCCCTCGTGCCGGCCGGGACGGCGGCGTTCTGCGCGTGGCTCGAGCTCCGCGGCGGGTCGGCGGCCGCGCCCTTCCACGCCCAGTCGCTCTGGTATCGCCACTTCGCGGGCCCGTTCGTCGGAGCGTGGGACGGGCTCGTGGCCGGCTGGGCCGGCGTGCGCCAGCTGCTCTCGGGCTCGCGCGAGCACGTCTACTTCACGCGCGCGGGCGGGGACCCGATGACCGTCGCGCGCCTGAACGTCGCCCTGCTCGGGTCGCTCGCGCTCGCCGTCCCAGCCCTCGTCGGGACCTTCCGGCGCCTGCCGCCGGCCTACGGCGCCTACGCGCTCGCGGCGCTCGCGCTGCCGCTGT
>DATNGY010000058.1:0-2076 GCA_035605735.1 Solirubrobacteraceae bacterium | reverse complement strand
CGGTCCCCGTGGGTAGGGCCCCGCCCGATCCTCGTTGACTTCCCCTCTCGTGTCCATTGATCCTGCTGCGCCCGGCGAGCCGTGCCGTACGGTTGGGGAGCCATGACGAGCACCGGCCCGGCCGCCCCGGTCGTCGCTGAGACCGACATCGTGCTGCGTGACGGCTCGACCGTGCACGTGCGGCCGTCGACGATCGAGGACCTGGGGCGATTGCGCGCCTTCCTCGAGTCGTTGTCGGAGAAGTCGCGCTGGTTTCGCTTCTTCAGCGCCGCCGTCAACCTCGACGCGGCCGCGCGCAGCGCCGCGGACCCCCCCGACGGGCTGTCGCTGATCGCGCTGCGGGGCTCCGACGCCGCGATCGTCGCGCACGGCACCTACATCTGCGCGGAGGCCGGGCGGGCGGAGGTCGCCTTCGCGGTGGCCGATGCCTGGCACGGCCACGGGATCGCCACCGTGCTGCTCGCGCATCTCGCCCACGCCGCGTCGACGGCGGGCGTCGACACGTTCACCGCGACCGTCCTCGCGGGCAACCACCGGATGCTCGGAGTGTTCCACGAATCCGGGTTCCTGATTTCCGCCCGCCGGTCTGAAGGAGCGATCGAGATCGAGTTCCCGACGTCGCTGTCGCAGGACGCGCGGCGCCGCTTCGAGGAACGCCAGCGCGAGGCCGACGTCGCGGCCGTAGGGCACGTTCTGCGCCCCTCCTCCGTCGCGGTGATCGGGGCGTCCCGGCGGCCCGGGACGGTCGGCGGGGAGGTCTCGCGCAACCTGCTCGCCGCGGGGTTCTCGGGGCCGCTGCACTTCGTCAATCTACGCGGCGGAGAGGTTGCCGGGCGACCGACGGTTCCCACGATCGCCGACGTCGAAGGTGAGGTCGAGCTCGCCGTGATCGTCGTGCCGACGAACGCGGTCGTCGATGTTGCGCGAGCCTGCGCCGCCAAAGGCGTGCGCGCCCTTGTGGTACTGACGGGGGGCTTCGCGGAGGTCGGTCCTGAGGGGCGTGCGCGCCAGGACGAGCTGCTCGCCGTCTGCCGGGCCGCGGGCATGCGGATGGTCGGCCCCAACTCCCTCGGCGTGGCCAGTCCGCGGCCCGAGATCGCCCTCGACGCGACGGTCGCTCCGGCCGCGCCCCCGCCCGGCGCCGTCGGCTTCGCCTCGCAGAGCGGCGGGTTCGGGAGCGCGGCCATCGACGCAGCGAAGGCGCGCGGCATCGGCTTCTCGTCGTTCGTCACGATGGGCGACAAGGCCGACCTCTCCGGCAGCGACTTCCTCGAGTACTGGGAGCAGGACCCCGACACGGCGGTCCTGCTGCTCTACCTGGATTCGTTCGGGAACCCACGCCGTTTCGGGCGGATCGCGCGTCGGATCACCACGGCCAAGCCGATCGTGGCGGTCAAGAGCGCTCGGACGGCCGGCGGGCGCGCGGCGTCGTCGCGCACCGGCGCTGTGCTGGCGGCGGCGGACGTGACCGTGGACGCGCTGTTCAAGCACGCCGGCGTGCTGCGGGCCGAGACGGTGAGCGAGATGTTCGACGTCGCGGGGCTGCTCGTGCGCCAGCCGCTCCCGCGCGGCGACCGCGTCGCGGTGCTCACCAACGCCCGGGGGCCGGGGGTCGCCTGCGAGGACGCCTGCGAGGCGGCGGGGCTGCGCGTCCAGCCGCTCTCGGATGCCACGCGAAAGCAGCTCGCCGAAGGTCTGGGGGCCGACGTCTCGACCGCGAACCCGGTGGACATGACCGCGTCGGCGACCCCCGATCAGTACGAGCGGTCGCTGCGCGTCCTGCTCGCTGACGTCGGGGTCGACGCGGTCGTGACCATCTTCGTGCGGCCGCTCGCCGCGCGGGCGGCGGACGTCGCCCGCGGCATCGCCGCCGCGGCACGAGGAGCCGACCGGCCGGTGCTCGCCGTATGGCTCGGCGCCGATGCGCCCGCGGCCGCCGACGCGGGCGCCGTCCCGCGCTTCACCACGCCCGAGGAGGCGGTGCGGGCGCTGGCTCACGCGGTCTGGCACGCTCGTCGCCGGGCGGCGCCGCCCGACCCGGCGTACGAGCCGGCCGACGCCGACACGGCGACGGCC
>DATNGY010000057.1:0-4289 GCA_035605735.1 Solirubrobacteraceae bacterium | reverse complement strand
CGCCAGGCCCGCAGGTAGGCGCCCGGCCGGCGCCGAAGCCAAACGAGCTGGCTCACCACGATCGCCGGCGACAGGAAGGGCTCGTACCGCGAGCGTGCGACGAGTCGCGCCGCCTCGGGATGTACCACCGGAGCGCGTTCGCGCAGCAGAGGGTAGAGGTCGACTGGGACGCCGCGCTGCTCCAGGGCCAAGACCTCGCCGAGCACGAACGTCTCGGTCAGCTTCGGGAAGCGCGACATGACGTACGCGACCCGCGTCGGCAGGGCGGGAGACGCGACCGGCGACGTGGCCCGCGGTCGGACCGCGAGCCGGGTGCGCAGCGCGGTCCGACCGGTGCGCCGGCCGACGTTGATGCGCCCGAGCGCGAGCCACTCGGGCGCGTCGCGCGCGGTGACGCCCGCGACGGTCGTGAACGCGAGCCGGATCCCTGCCGCCCGCAGCACGCGGTCGGCTCCGGGCGGCACGGCACCACCGGGGAACGCGAAGGCCGACGGGCTCCCGCCGGTCTCGCGGTGCAGGTCCTCGACGGAGCCTGCGATCTCAGCGGCAAGGCGCTGCTCGGGGATACGGGAGAGCAGCGGGTGCGTGCGCGAGTGCGCCCCGAGCGCCACCCCCTCGCGGGAAAGACGACGCAACGCGGGCCACGACAGCACCGCGCCGTGCACCGGCGGCGCCGCAAGAGCGTTCACCAGCTCGTCGACGAGCGCCATCGCGGCGTCGTGCGGGAGGCTCTTGACGTGCTCGCGCAGGGCCCGGTAGGCCCGTCGGCGCTGCCAGTGCGCGTGCAGCGGCAGCGACCCCAGCGGCGTGGCGATCCTGCCGCGCGCCGCGTCGATCGCCGCGAACAGGCGGTCCCACCAGAACGCCCGCTCCGGCGATCCCGGGTACGCCGTCGGGACGAAGAGCACCACTGGAATGCCGAGCCGGCGGAGCACGGGCCACGCGTGCTCGTCGAAGTCGCGGTAGGCGTCGTCGAACGTTACGAGCACGGCGCCGCGCCGGAGCGGCGCGCCGCCGTCACGGGCGCGCAGCACGTCGTCGAGCGAGACGGCCCGACCGGTGCCCGCAAGCCACCGCATCTGGCGCTCGAAGGCCTTCCGTGACGCGCTCACGATGCCCGGCGGCCCGCAGCGCGGATCGCCGATGCGGTGGTAGGTCAGCACGGCCAGCGTCGCCTCGCTACCCCGCATGGTGCGCCTTTCGGGCCAGACGCCTCGTGACGGCGGCGAGCTCCGCCACGGCGGGCAGCGGATCGTCACGGCAGAGCACGTCGAAGCCGTCGCGCGGCCACGGCAGGCGCAGCGCCGCCGTGAGCGCGTCGCGCCGGCGTGGGGCAGGGAGGAAGGGGTAGGCCCGCCGACGGCGCAGCACCGACGCGATCCAGACGAGCTCGAGGCCGAGATTACGCGAGCGCACGCCGACCACGGGTCGTCCGTCCGACCGGGCGTTGAGCCTACGCCCGAGATGAAGCTCGACAAGACGCAGGGGGAAGTCGACCCCGCTTTGGACGGCGAGCGGCAGCGAGCCCCAGATGCGGCCGTTGATCTCCATGAGTACCGGCCCCGCAGGGCTGACGCGGAACTCGACCATCGCGAGCCCTGTCCAGCGCAGCGCGGCCAGCAGCCGCCGCGCGTAGCCGTAGAGCTCCGCGTCGAGGTCGACGCTCTCCCGCAGCGCGCTGGCCCCGCCCGTGATCGGAACCTCGTGCAGCCGGCGATGCTGGAAGGCCGCGAGCGGCTGCCCGCGGTCGACGAGCAGCTCGACGCCGATGCCCTCGCCGGGGCGGTACTCCTGCAGCAGGGCCGCGCAGCGCCCGTCGAGGCGCATCACCTGCTCGGCGAGCTTGCGCGTCCCGTCGGCGTAGGCGACCTGCAACACCTCGACGGCCCCGTTGCGATAGACGCGCGAGGCGACCGGCTTGACGACGAGGGGCCACCCGAGCTCTGCTGCGGCCGTCAGCGCCTCATCGACGCTGTGCGCGACCACGGTCCGGGGCGTCGGCACCCCGAGCCGCCGGCCGAGGGCGAGCGTCTCCCGCTTGTCCGTCACGGCGGCGAGCGCGTCGGCGTCGGGCAGCGCGAGCGCACAGACGCCGGCGAACCGTTCGCGCGCCGCCGAGAGCGGCAGCAGCACCTCGTCGGTGACGGGGACGATCAGGTCGACCCGCCGCCGCTGCGCGACGTCCAGCAGTTCCTCGATCGCCGCTTCCGGCGCTACGGCGGGATCGGGGTAGAGCAGCCGCTCGGAGGCGTAGCGCGACCGGAACCCCGGGCTACGGGGCCGATGGTCGGCCGCGATGACCTGGACGCCGTGGCGGCCGAGCGACCGGATGAACGCGATCGCGCTCCCGCGCGCCGCGTCGGTGACGAGGACCCGCACCATGCCGGTCACCGCCCTGTGGCGGCCTCGCAGACGATCTCGGCCACGTCGGCGACGACCGCGTCGACCGGCTGCGTCGCCGACACGACCGCGAACGCCCAGTCGATGCCGGAGGTGTCGGCAAGCCGGAGGTAGTGCTCTCGCCGGCGCGCGAGCGACGCGAGCGTCCCCTCGCCCTTCCGCGCGAAGAGCACCTCGGGCGGCGCATCGAGGAGAACGACAAGGTCCGGCCGAGGGTACGCGTGCATGAGCATCCACCCGTGGATGCGCCGGCTGAGCGGGCGGCCCGCTCCGGCGACGTCGAAAGCGTGGTAGTCGGCCAGGAAGTGGCGGTCGAAGACGACGATCGAGCCGCGCGTCACGAAGGCCTGCGCGATCAGCTGGCGGTACCACTCTTCCGCGAGCCGATTGGCCAGCCGCAGCGCCGAGCGCCCCGCCTGGCACGCTCGGCGCACGCCGCGTGGGCGAGGAGCCCGGCGGGCCTCGGTCGGCGCGTGCCGCCGCGTCGCGGCGGCACGCCGCTTGATCGCATGCGCGATACGCGTGCTCGGCAGCTGGCGATTGCTCGACTCGGCGCTGACGCCCATGTAGAGGTAGCGGACCGGCAGCCCGGTCGCGTGCCCGAGGGCGTGCCCGACCGTCGTCTTGCCGGCGCCGTCGCACCCGATCAGCGCCACGCTGAAGCCCGGGCGCCCGCGGCAGGCTCTGCGCGCCGTCATGCGCCCGACCGCCGGAGCACGACCACCACGGTGCGGGCGAGGAGGATCACGTCGAACGCCAGCGAGCGCCGGCGGATGTATTGCACGTCGAGGCGTAGGCGCTCGTCGAACGTCGTGACGTTGCGTCCCTCGACCTGCCACAGGCCGGTGAGCCCCGGCCGCACGTCAAGTCGCTGCGTGTGCCAGAGCTCGTACCGCGACGGTTCGAACGCGGTCGGGCGAGGCCCGACGAGCGACATGTCGCCCCGCAGGACGTTGAACAGCTGGGGCAACTCGTCGAGGCTCGTCGCCCGCAGGAAGCGCCCGACGCGCGTGATCCGCGGATCGTTCGGGATCTTGAAGTCGGGCGGCGGGACCACGCTGAGGTGCGCGAATTGCGGCTTGAGCTCCTCCGCGTTCGCCAGCATCGTGCGCAGCTTCAGCATCCGGAAGCGCCGCCCGTCGCGGCCCGTGCGGAGCTGGGCGATCACCACCGGCCCCGACGTGTCGAGGCGGATCGCGAGCGCGCACACGGCGATGACCGGGATCGCGATCACGAGCAGCAGGGTGCAGACCACGAGGTCCAGGGCGCGCTTGCCAGCCAGGTACCGACGCGTCGGTGCGCGCACCACGGTCCCGGCCTAGTCGAGCGCCTCGGCCGCGAGCGACCCTTGGCCGACATTCGAGCTCGCTGTCCCGTCGCGCCCGAACGCTGCCGCCGGAAGCCGTCGTCGCGTCACCGCGGCACGGAGGGCATGGTCGGTCAGACCCTGCTCCGGGAACGAGGCGACGCGGACATCGGCATCGCGCGCCACCGCGCGGGCGGCGCGCCGGAACCGCTCGACCACCGCGTCGGCTCCGGTCACATCCGTCTCCGGGAGCAGCACGTACAGGGCGGAGCCTTCCGACCAGGCCACGTCGCCGGTCCTCAGACAGGCGCGCAGCGCGGCGGCGAGCTCTTCCAGTGGATCGTGGCGCCGACGCCGAGGCAGGCCGACTCGACGCGACGGTGGCACCCAGATGTCGGTCGCTTGCGCCTTCTCGGGCGCAACACGGAGCAGCGTGAACGCGTGGCGGTAGCGCCGGCTGCGCTCGATCTCGCGGCGCAGCGCATCGGACAAGTCCTGAGGCGCGGGCGGTCCCATGCGGCGATCCTAGGCACGGGCAGAGCACCCGACCACGCCTGATCAGGCGGTCTTGAGACCAGGGATG
>DATNGY010000056.1:0-2936 GCA_035605735.1 Solirubrobacteraceae bacterium | reverse complement strand
TCGAAGGCCCAGTCGCGCTTGAGGATCCGCGTCTCGATCTCGCGGTTGGCGCAGCCCGGCACGCCGTTGATCGCGTTGAACGAGCACATCGTGGTCAGCGCACCCGCGTCGACGGCGGCCTTGAACGGGGGCAGATAGAGGTTGCGCAGGCGCGCCGGGGACATATCGGTCGTGTTGTAGTCGCGCCCGCCCTCGGGCTGGCCGTAGGCGGCGAGGTGCTTCGGGCTGGTCAAGACCTTGCTCGGTGCGCTCGGGTCGCGGCCCTGGGCGCCCTTGACCCGGGCGGCGGCGAAGACCGATCCGACGTAGGGGTCCTCGCCGGCGCCCTCGGCGATCCGTCCCCAGCGCGGCTCGTGGGAGACGTCGACCATCGGGCTGTAGATCTGCTTGATCCCCACGGTGGCGGATTCGCGGGCGCCGATGCGGTGGTCGGCCGCCGCGACGCCGGGATCGAAGCTGCTGGCCGCCGCGAGCGGGATCGGGAAGATCGTGCGGTACCCGTGGATCGTGTCGAAGGCGAACAGGATCGGGATGTGCAGGCGCGATTCCTCGACCGCGATGTGCTGGAAGTGGTCGATCCTCGCCGGGTCAGTCAGGCTGAAGACGCCGCCGACGCCGGCGCGCGCATCGGCGTCGGTGATCTGGCCGTCCGAGAGCAGCTGGATCTGCTGGAGCTTCTCGTTGAGCGTCATCCGCGCGAGCAGGCGGTCCGCGCGCCGCTCGACCCCGCGGTCCGCCGGCCGGCGCGTAGGAGCGAGCGCCGCCTCGTCGCTGCTCTGGCGCGTCGCGGCCACGACGCCGCCCGCAGCCAGCCCGCCCAGGACCGCGAGCGTCACCGCGATTGCCAGCCTACGTCCCCGCATGGTCGTCCTCCCGATGGTCGACCCACAGACAGCCGTGCGGACTGTCTCCTCCCCACGGGCCGTGGTCGCGAAACCTGCCGCGGGTAGCCCGCACCTTCCCCGACACGTGCGACTCTCCTTCCAGGAGACGGGGCCGGTCGGGTTCCGGCGCACGTACTACGGCGTGGACGTCTTCGAGGGCCGCCTACCGCGGCCGCGGCGACGACGTGCTCGCCGGCGGCCCCGGCAACGACCGCTTGCGCGGCGGCAACGGCAGGGACGTGCTGAGGGCGGCGAGGGCGGCGACACGTGCGGGCCGGATGCCACCGACGGCTGCGAGGTCGTCGGGCGGGCGCTCAGGCCGTAGGCGGCACGACCGCCCGGACCTGGCGCGCGATCTCGAGGTCCTCGCGCGCGGCGACGACGACGGTGCGCACCGTCGCGCCGCGAGCGCCGATCTCGGCGTCCGCGGCGGCCGCCGCGTTGGCGGCGCGATCGATCGCCACGCCGAGGAAGCCGAGCCCGTCGGCGGCGAGCGCGCGCACCGGCGCCGAGCGCTCGCCGATGCCGCCCGTGAAGCAGAGCGCGTCGATGCCGCCGAGGCCGGCGGCCATGGCCGCGATGGCGGCGCGCAGCCGGTGCCCGTAGACCCCGAGCGCGAGGCGCGCCGTGTCGTCGTCGCGCGCGAGGACCGCGCGCATGTCCGGGGTCCCGGCGAGCCCTTGCAGGCCCGAGTCGTGCTCGAGCGCGTTCGACACGGCGCCGGCGTCGAGGCCGGCGTGCTCGATGAGCCAGGTCACGAGGCCGGGATCGACCGTGCCCGAGCGCGTGGCCATGACGAGACCCTCGAGCGGCGTGAAGCCCATCGTCGTGTCGACCGAGCGCCCGCCGCGCACCGCGCACAGCGAGGCGCCGGCGCCCAGGTGGCAGGTCACGAGCCGCAGGTCGTCGCGCCCGAGCAGCTCGGCGGTCCTCCGCGCCGCGTAGGCGTGGGAGAGCCCGTGGAAGCCGTAGCGGCGAACGGCCAGGCGCTCGCGCCACTCGGCCGGGACCGCGTACGTGAACGCCTCGGGCGCGAGCGTCGCGTGGAACGCGGTGTCGAAGCAGGCCACCATCGGGATGCCGGGCAGCGCCTCGCCGACCGCGTCGAGGACCTCGAGCGCCGGGGGCACGTGCAGCGGCGCGAGCGCCGCGACGTCGCGCAGCGCGTCGCGCAGCTCGTCGTCGACGAGCGCCGGCGCGGTGAGCCGCGGGCCGCCGTGGACGATCCGGTGGCCGACCGCATCGGGCGCCCCGAGCTCGTCCAGCGTGCTCGCAAGCGCGCCCTCGGGCGCTCGCCCCCCGGGCGCCTCGAGCTCGCGTGCGCCGAGCGTCTCGTCGTCGCGGTCGAGCAGCGCGAGCTTGAGGCTGCTCGAGCCCGCGTTGACGACGAGGATCCTCACTACTAAGCAGGCTCGCCGCGGACCACGCCGCCCTCGGCGGCGTCGGGATCGGCCGGCCAGGTCCAGTCGCGGACCTCGGGCGAGTCGTCGCCGACCTCGCGCGTGTAGAGCCGGTGGCGCAGGCGCTCGTCCACCATCTCCTGGCGCACGTGCGCGCCGGGCCCGGCGAGGTCTGGCACGCGGTCGACGACGTCGATGACGAGGTGGAAGCGATCGAGGTTGTTGAGCATGACCATGTCGAACGGCGTCGTCGTGGTGCCCTCCTCGTTGTAGCCCCGGACATGGATGTTCGCGTGGGCGCGGCGGCGGTAGGTCAGCTCGTGGATCAGCCGCGGGTAGCCGTGGTAGGCGAAGATGATCGGCTTGTCGACCGTGAAGAGCGCGTCGAACTCGCGTTCGGACATCCCGTGCGGATGCTCGGTCTCGGGCTCCAGGCGCATCAGGTCGACGACGTTGATCACGCGGACGCGGAGCTCGGGGAAGCGCTCGCGCAGGAGCACGGTCGCGGCGAGCGTCTCGAGCGTCGGCACTTCGCCGGCGCAGGCGAGCACGACGTCGGGCTCGGCTCCCGCGTCGGTCGAGGCCCAGTCCCAGATCCCGATGCCGCGCGTGCAGTGGGCGATCGCCTCGTCGACCGTGAGGTACTGCAGGG
>DATNGY010000055.1:0-3263 GCA_035605735.1 Solirubrobacteraceae bacterium | reverse complement strand
CGCGGCGGCCGGCGGCGCAGGAGCGCGCGCAGGCGCGCGAGGAGCTCCTGGCGCTCGAAGGGCTTGACGAGGTAGTCGTCGGCGCCCGAGTCGAGGCCCTCGACGCGCGCGTCGACCGCGTCGCGCGCCGTGAGCACGAGGATCGGGACGTCGTCGCGCGCGCGCAGGCGACGCGCGACCTCGATGCCGTCGAGCTTCGGCAGCCCGAGGTCGAGGACGACGAGATCGGGCTGGAACGTGATCGCCGTCCGCAGCGCGGCCTCGCCGTCGCCGGCCAGGCGGACCTCGTAGCCCTCGAGGCGCAGCGAGCGCTGCAGCGCCTGGGCGATGTCCTCGTCGTCCTCGACGACGAGGACGCGAGGGTCGCGTCCCGAGCCGTTCATCGACACGCCAAGGGTAGTCGGGTCAGCGGTGATAGAGGCGCGCATTGCGATCGGCCCGGTCGCCCGCGAAGCCGTCCGGGCGTCCGCCCTGGGCGTCGAGGTAGGCGAGCTCGCGCGCCGTGTAGGCGAGCGGCGAGCGCGCGGTGTCGAGCATCCAGGTCTCGAGCACGACGCCGCCGCCGGCGGTCGCCCGGACGCGCAGCATCCGGACCTGCTGGGGGAAGTCGGCGAGCGAGGACGTCCCGATCGTCCACACGCCGCCGGCGCGGGTGCGCCGCGCCGTGATGCGGTTGCGGTGGCTGTCGCCGTGCAGCTCGGCGACGACGCGCGGGTCGCGGTCGAGCAGCGCGAGCGCTCGCTCGCCGCCGAGCGCCGTCTCGAGCGGCTGGTGGCTGAGGACGAGGATCCGGCGGTCGCCGGCCGCGCGCAGCGCGCGCTCCAGCCAGGCGACCTGCCCGGCCGTGACCAGGCCGTGGGCGCCGCGGTCCCGCCGGGCGATGTCGAGCACGATCGCGCGGACGCGGGTGCCGAGGTCGACGATCTGGTCCATGCGCGCGCGTGCGCCGCCGTGGCCGCTGGCGCGCTCGAGGCCGGCGATCGCCTCGGCGGGCGCGAGCTCGCGCCGGCCCCGATCGGGCGCGACGTGGCGCGTCGTGCCCGGCAGCCCGTCGGCGAGGACGCTGTCGACGAAGGCCGGGGTGAGCGCGGCCTCCGAGCGCGGGACCGGGACGTCGCTGTCGAGCGAGGTGACGGCCTCGTCGCCGACGGCGACCGCGCGCGTGCGCGGCGTCGCGGCCAGCTCGCCCGCGACGAGCAGGTCGTGGTTGCCCGGGATCGCGTACCACGGCGCGCGCAGCCCGATCGCGTGGAACGGCCGCTGCGCGGCATCGAGCAGCCCGGGGTGGCGGGGCGGGTCGACGTCGGGGCGGTAGAACGCCGGGTCGGGGTCCGACGCCTCCTGCGGCCCCTGGTAGCCGGGCGCGCCGCTGTCGGGACGCACGACGCCGCCGCGCAGCACGGCGGCGGCGAGCGCGAGCTCGTTGGCCTGGGCGTTGTCGACGAGGTCCCCGAGGTCGAAGACGGCCTCGGGCCGCGCCGCGTCGATCGCCCGCACCGCGGCGTCGAGGACCTGCGCCGAGAGGGCCTCCTGCGGGCGAAACGTCGAGGTGAACGGGGGCCCGAGACGGTCGAGGAACGGCACGCGCGCCGGCGACTCCTCGTCGCGCACGTGGGCGTCGGTGACGAGCGCTAGCGTCGCGAGCGTTCCCCGGGGCCGGGCGGCGGACGCGAGCTCGGTGCGATCGCGCAGCGGCTCCCCCGGACCGCGCTGGAGGGTGCCGTCGCCGTCGGGGTCGGCCCAGGTCGCGCGCAGCGTCGAGCTGTCGGCTGGCTGCGCGGCGCGCGGGTCGCCGCCGCAGCCGGCGATTGTCACGGCGGCGAGGGCGAGGACGACGAGCCGGCGCGGGCGCATCACTCCTCCCGCAGCCCGGCGATGGGCGGCTCGGCGACGGCGCGACGCGCGACCCAGCCCGCGGCGCCGAGGGCGAGCACGACCAGGCCGCCGGCAACGAGCGCGACCTGGCCGGCGGACGCCCGCACGCCGAGGTCGGCGTAGCCGGCTGCCAGCGAGCTCACGAGCGGCGCGAGGGCGAGGCGCTCGAGCAGCACGGCGAGCACGATCGCCGGGAGGACGACGGCGAGCGCCGCGCCCGCGAGCACGGCGGCGATCGTCGTGTCGGCCGCGCCGGTGGCGCGCAGGAGCGCGAGCGTCGGGCGCCGCTCGCCGGCCGTGAGGCCGAGCGTCTGCACGAGCGCGTAGAGGCAGACGAGCCCGTCCAGGCCGGCGACCGCGCGCAGCAGCGCCGCGAGCGTGCCGAGGAACGCGCCGTTGCGTGTCGTCGCGCCGCCGACCGCGGTCGGCTGGGCGCCGAGGGCCGCGAGCTCGTCGCTCACTCGGCCGCGGTCGCCGGGTGAGCGCAGGCGGACGACGAGCTCGGGCTGCAGGCCCGGGTCGGCGGCGAGCATGCGCCGCGGGCGTACGTACGCGATGCGCCCGTCCTCGTCGAGCGCCCGGCTGACGCCGACGACGCGGAAGCGCGCCTCGCCGCCCGAGGGGAGCTGGACCGCGAGCGTGCCGCCGACGCCGATGCCCAGCGCCTGCGCGAGGCCCACGCCGACCTCGGCCTCGTCGTCGGCGGCGACCCGCCGGCCGCGCGCGAGCGGCGGGTCCTCGAAGCGCGTGTGGTCGCCGGCGAAGGCGATGAGCTTGACCGGCTCGCCGAGCGCGTAGGAGTCCGCGCCCCGCACGACCCAGCGAGGCGCCGCGTCGGCGACGCCGGGCAGCGCCCGGACCTGGGCGGCGTGGTCGGCGCCGAGCTGCGCCGTGAGGTCGTAGCGCTTGCCGACCGAGCCGGGGTCGTCGCGCAGCGCGGCGACGAGGGAGGCGAGGCCGAGCATGAGCAGGACGAGCGCCGCGGAGACGGTCAGGACGGCGACGGTGGCCGCGGCGCGTCCGCGGCGCAGGAGCGCAAGGCGCGCGCCGAGCGCGACAAACGACCCGCCGAGCGCTAGCCGCCGCGGTCGCGCGCCCGCGAGCTCGGCGCCACGCAGCAGCGCGACGGGCGGCCGCGCGGTGGCGCGCCAGGCGGGCCAGGCGGCCGCGGCTGCCAGCAGCGCGGCGATGAGCACGAGCGCGGCGAGCAGCGGCGGCAGCACCGCCCAGCCGGGCGGCTGCTCGTTTAGCGCCTCGAGCAGGTCGGAGGCGGGGCCCGCCGCGGCCAGTGCTCCGACGGCGAGCCCGACGCCGCCGGCCGCGAGCCCGAGCAGCGCCGCGGCGCCCGCGTAGCGGGCGGCGATCTGCGCGCGCGAGAAGCCGATCGC
>DATNGY010000054.1:0-2898 GCA_035605735.1 Solirubrobacteraceae bacterium | reverse complement strand
CCCGTCGGCGAGGCACCGGCGGAACTCCCAAACGTCGACGCGGACCGCGTCCGCCGACAGCTCGACCCGCTGGCCGGTGACCTCCAGCGCGTCGCGGGCCGCCGGACCCAGTGCCCGCCGCAGCTCATACAGGGCGTTGCGCAGCGTCTTGCGGGCGCTGTCCTCCGGCACGTCCGGACGCAGCCGTCCGGCCAGCGCCGAGCGCGGGTGCGGCCCGGGCGAGAGCGCCAGCCGGGCCAGGAGCTCGCGCGCCCGCGCGTCGGCCGGCAGCTCGACCGGCCGGCCGTCCACCGCGGCAGACAAGCCACCGAGGACGCGCACCTCCAGCACTGACGCCAAGCCTATCCGGCCCCGGACGCGCGCGGGACGGATCCCGGACGCCGCTCGGGACGGTCGCCGGACGGCGAGGGCGGAGGCTGCACGCGTACCTGACCCAAGGAGCACCCATGGCCATCCATCCCACCGCGCCCACCTACGTCGACGCCGCGCTCGCCGAGCACCTGTCCGGCGAGGTCATCGCCCCGGACCATCCCCGCTACGACGCCGCCCGCCAGGTGTGGAACGGCATGATCGACAAGCGCCCCGCGCTGATCGCCCGCTGCGTCGACGCCGGCGACGTCGCGACCGCCGTCCGCTTCGCCGGGGAGCAGGGGCTGCCGCTCGCCGTCCGCGGCGGCGGCCACAACGTCGCCGGCACCGCCGTGATCGACGACGGCCTGGTGATCGACCTGTCGGCGATGCGCGGCGTCCACATGCACGCCGACCGCACCGTCCACGTGCAAGGCGGCGCGACGTGGGCCGACGTCGACCGCGTCACCGCCCCCCTCGGCCTCGCCGCCCCCGGCGGGGTCGTGTCCGAGACCGGGGTGGCCGGCCTGGCGCTCAGCGGCGGCGTCTCGCACCAGCGCCGGCGCGACGGGATGACGATCGACAACCTCGTCTCCGCCGACGTCGTCCTCGCCGACGGGCGCCAGGTCCGCGCCAGCGGCGACGAGCACCCGGATCTGTTCTGGGCGCTGCGCGGCGGCGGCGGCAACTTCGGCGTCGTCACCTCCTTCGAGCTGCGCCTGCACCCGCTCGGCCCGGAGGTGTTCGCGCTCAACGTCGCCTACCCGATCGACGACGCCGCGCGCGTGCTCGCCGGCTGGCGCGACGCCGTGGCCGACGCCCCGGACGAGCTGTCAACCGCCGGGTTCATCTGGTCGCTGCCCGTCGTCGACGAGCTGCCCGAGCCGTTGCGCGGGGCGCCCTACGTCGGCATCGGCGGCATGTGGGCCGGCGACCCGGAAGAGGGCGAGCGGGCCACGCGGGGCCTGCGCGAGCTGGCCACGCCCCTGCTCGACATGAGCGGGCGCGTGGCCTACCTCGACTTCCAGCGCTCGCTGGACCCCTACTTCCCCGCCGGCCCGCGCCGCTACTGGAAGGCGCTGTACCTGAACGGCCTCTCCGACGCCGCGATCGACACGACGGTCGGCTGGTCGGACCGCCGCCCGTCGAACGACACGCTCGTGATCGTCCGCCACTGCGGCGGCGCGATCGCCCGCGTCGGCGCCGAGGAGACCGCGTTCGGCGACCGCAGCGCCGAGTGGATGCTGAGCATCGACTCCTCCTGGCACGACCCCGCCGGCGACGCGGCCAACGTCGACTACACGCGCGCGTTCTGGGACGCCGCCGCCCCGTTCTCGGACGACAAGACGTACTTCAACTTCCCCGGCCTGCTCGAAGAGGGCGACGCCGCCGTGCGCGCCTCCTATGGCGCCAACCACACCCGCCTGGCCCGCATCAAGGCCGCCTACGACCCGGACAACCGCTTCCGGCTCAACCAGAACATCCGCCCCGCCGCCTAGCCGGCGAGGCCCGACCAGCAAGGAGCACCCATGTCCGCATCGATCCGTGCCCGCGTGCGCGGGCGCACCCGCCGCGCCCTGCTGGCGGCCGCCGTCCCCGCCGCGATGGCCGCCGCCCTGCTGCCGGCGGCCGCGAACGCCGCCTCCGTCGGCGACGGCGTCCTCAGCAGTGGCGAGCGCTCTGTCTTTGTGCTCGACCGCAGCTTCTTCGCCGGTGGCTCGACCGAGAGCAACAACGCGAGCGTCGCGGTCGAGGGCGACTTCGTCGTGATCAGGGACACCGCGGGCATCACCACCGAGCATCAGGGCAGCGGAGGTCGCTGCTTCCGAGTCAGCACCATCGAGGCGCGCTGCCCGCGGGCCGCTGATCGAATCGACCTCAACCTGGGCGCCGGCGACGACCGCGTCGAGTACCGGGCCCATCACAAGGGGTTCGTCGGCCTCGGCGAGGGCAACGACACGGTGTTCGGGGGACGGCGGGAGGCCTCCGGCCCGCTCATCCGGCCGGTGACGTACGACGGCGGGCCGGGTTACGACACGGTCAGCTACGTCCGCTCCGATCGTGGCGTGCGCGTCGACACGGCCGACGGCCTAGCGACCGACGGGCGCCCGGGGATCGACGACGAGGACGTCGACGAGGACGTCGAGATCATCGAGGGCTCGAACTTCGCCGACGTGCTGTTCGGCTCAGACGCCAACGACGTACTGCGCGGCCTCAACGGCGACGACCTCATCGGCGGCGGGCTGGGAGCCGACGTCATCGACGAGGGCACGGCGGCCAACGGCGCGGACACCATCAACGGCGGCGACGGACCCGACGACGTCGTCTTCTACCGCCGGCGCACGAGCGGGGTCGTCGTGACGCTCAACGGGGTGCGCAACGACGGCGCCCCGGGCGAGCAGGACGACGTGCGCCCGAGCGTCGAGCACATCGATGGCACGGACTTCCGCGACACGCTGGTCGGCAACGGGTCCGCCAACGCCATCAACGGGTTCGGCGACACCGACACCATCGACGGCCTGGGCGGCAACGACACCCTGTCGGCGGGCG
>DATNGY010000053.1:0-2724 GCA_035605735.1 Solirubrobacteraceae bacterium | reverse complement strand
GGCGACCACCGAGATGTGAGACTGTGACTGGAGTTCAGGTGCTCTTCCGATCTGGGCCACGATCCCGATCGGGATGTTCACGTAGAAGATCCAGCGCCACGAGGCGTTGTCGACCAGGAAGCCGCCGAGCAGAGGCCCGGCGACGCTGCTCACCCCGAACACCGCGCCGATCACGCCCTGGTAGCGGCCGCGGTCGCGCGGCGAGACGATGTCGCCGATGATCGCCTGAGCCAGGACGATGAGCCCGCCTCCGCCGAGGCCCTGGAGCGTGCGGAAGGCGATGAGCTCCCCCATGCCCTGCGCCTGGCCGCAGAGCGCCGACCCCACGAGGAAGATGACGATCGACGCCTGGAAGATCCGCTTGCGCCCGTAGAGGTCGCCGAGCTTGCCGTACAGCGGCGTCGAGATGGTCGACGCCAGCAGGTAGCCGGTGACGACCCACGACAGCTGGTTGAGGCCGCCGAGCTCGGCGGTGATCGTCGGCAGCGCGGTGGCGACGATCGTCCCGTCGAGCGCGGCCAGCAGGACCGCGAGCATGAGCGCTGCGAAGACGACCGTGATCTCGCGACGCGAGCGCGCCGCGGGCGCGGGCGCGGGCGCCGTGGCCGCCGCAGCGGACATGCCGGTCAGCTTAGACCTAGCGTCCCTGCCACAAGGGGGCGCGCTTCTCCGAGAAGGCGACCGCGCCCTCGCGCGCGTCCTCGGAGGTGAAGACCGGTCCCGACAGCTCTTCCTGGCGGCGCCAGAACTCCTCGTCGCTCCAGTCGAACTGCTGTTGGAGGATCGCCTTGGTCGCGTCGAGCGCCAGCGGGCCGTTGGCGGCGATGGTCGCCGCCAGCTCGAGCGCCGCGTCGACCGCCCCGCCGCGCTCGGCCAGCCGGTTGACCAGCCCGAGCTCGTAGGCGCGCTCGGCCGTGATGGTGTCCCCGGTCAGCGCGAGCTCCATCGCGATGCCGTAGGGGACGCGGCGCGGCAGGCGCATGAGCGCGCCGCCGGCCGCGACCAGCGAGCGCTTGACCTCGGGGATGCCGAGCTTGGCCCCGCGGGCGGCGACGATGAGGTCGCACGCGAGCGCGACCTCGAGCCCGCCGGCCACCGCGAAGCCCTCGATCGCGGCGATGAGCGGCTTGCGCGAGCCGCGCTGGACGATGCCGGCGAAGCCGCGGTCGCCGACCCACGGGCGCTCGCCGGTCACGAAGGCCTTGAGGTCCATGCCCGCGCAGAACCCCGCGCCCGCGCCCGTGATGACGCCGACCGCGAGGTCGCCGCCGGCGTCGAGCTCGTCGAGCGCCGCCGCCACCCCTTCGGCCAGCGCCAGGTCGACCGCGTTGCGCGCCTCGGGACGGTTGAGCGTGATGAGCAGGACGCCGTCGCGGCGCTCGGTGAGGACGGGCTCGTGGGACATGGGCGGACGATATAAGTCGCCCGATGCGCCGCGTCGCCGAGGACGTCTTCCACATCCCGCTGACGCCACGTGACGGGATCAACGCCTACCTGCTCGGTGACGTGGTGGTCGACGCCGGCGCCAAGGTGAACGCCAAGCGCCTGCTCAAGGCGCTGCACGGCCACGCCGTCGGTGCCCACGCCCTGACCCACGGCCACCCCGACCACGCCGGCGCCAGCCGCCGGCTGGCCGAGGCCTACGACGTCCCGGTGTGGGTCGGCGAGCGCGATCGCAACGCGGTCGAGACGGGGCGCCCGCTGTCCCCCGAGACGTGGGCCGCGCCCGGCGTGGCGCGCCTCGGGGGCTTCGAGGCAGTCGGCGTCGCGCGCTCCCTGCGCGAGGGCGACGACCTCGGCCACGGCTTCACCGTGCTCGAGACGCCCGGGCACTCCGACGGCCACGTGGCCTTCTGGCGCGAGCGCGACCGCACCCTGGTCGTCGGCGACGTGCTCTTCAATCTGCACGTGCTCACCACGCTGCCCGGGCTGCACGAGCCGCCGCGGATCCTCACGCGCGACCCGCAGCGCAACCGCGAGAGCGCGCGCCGCCTCGCCGCGCTCGAGCCCGAGCTCGCGCTCTTCGGTCATGGGCCGCCGCTGCGCGACCCGGCGGGGCTCACGGCGTTCGTCGCGGGGCTCGAAGCATGAGCTCGCTGCGCGAGTGCGTGGCGCACGTGCTCGGCGCCGAGGCGGGCGAGCTGCCCGACGACGAGCAGGCGCTGCGCGAATGGCTGGCCCAGCGCGGCCTCGGCCTCGTGCCGGTCGCCGACCCGGCGGCCTTCTCGTGGCCGGGCCCGTTCCTGGCGCGCGGCGAGCAGGAGTGGACGGTGCTCTTCGGCGTGCCGCCCGGCCCCGTGCACGGAGCACCCGACGGCGTCGTGCAGGCGGCCTACGTCATTGCGGGCCACGAGGTGCGCGCGGCGTCGACCGGCGCGGCGACCACAGCCGGCACCGTCACGGCCATCGTCCTCGCGCCGTCCGCCCAAGCGCCGCTGCGCAGCGTCGAGCGCGCGCAGGCCATCGCCGGGCGCGGGCTGCTGGGCGACCGCTACGCCGACGGCGCGGGGACGTTCTCGCCCAGCGGCGGCCGTGGGCGCGACCTCACGCTGGTGGCGGCCGAGGTGCTCGAGGACATGGGACTCGAACCCGTCGAGGCGCGGCGCAACCTGATCGTGCGCGGCGTCGATCTCGATGCCCTGCGCGGCCGGCGCTTTCGCGTCGGCGCCGTCGAGTGCCTGGGCCAGCGCCGCTGCGAGCCGTGCGCGCACCTCGAGCGCCTCA
>DATNGY010000052.1:0-2877 GCA_035605735.1 Solirubrobacteraceae bacterium | reverse complement strand
ACCTGGCTGCGCCCGCTCGTGGCGCTGCTAGAAGGCGCGGTCGACGCCGTCGCCGAGACCGAGGGCCAGGGCGCGCCGCCGCGGGCGCTCCCCGCCGTGGCCCGCGGCGCCGACGTCGCGGTCAACCTCCACGGCCGCGGCCCGCAGTCCACCGAGCTCCTGCGCGCGGCCGGTCCCCGGCGCCTGATCGCCTTTGGCGATCAGCGAAACGCCTTTGGCGATCAGCGAAACGCCTTTGGCGATCGGCGAAACGCCTTCGGCGAGGCGGTCGCCTGGCGCGGGGGCGAGCACGAGGTGGCCCGCTGGTGCCGCATGCTCGAGGCCCACGGCATCCCGGCTGACCCGTCGCGCCTCGACCTGCGCCCCCCGGCGGGACCGGCGCCCGCGCCCGGGGCGACGCTCGTGCACCCGGGCGCCGCCGCCCCCGCCCGGCGCTGGCCGCCCGAGCGCTGGGCCGCCGTCGCGCGGGCGATCGGCGGCGAGGTCGTCGTGACCGCGGGGCCCGGCGAGGAGGCGCTCGCCTGCGCCGTCGCCGAGGCGAGCGGCGCCGGCCTCTTCGCGGGCGACCTCGGCGCGCTCGCGCGGCTCGTCGCCGGCGCCGGGCGCGTCGTGTGCGCGGACACCGGCGTCGCCCACCTGGCGACCGCGCTGGGGACGCCCTCGGTCGTCCTCTTCGGCCCGACCGACCCGGCCGAGTGGGGCCCGCCGCGCGACCGACCCCAGCACCGCGTGCTGTGGGCCGGGCGGCGCGGGGACGCCAACGGCGCCCGACCCGACCCCGGACTGCTCGCGATCGAGCCCGACGCCGTGCTCACGGCGCTCGTGTCAGCCGGCGACGCGACCGCGTCGCCGACATCCCACCAGAGGAGGGACCGCGCGTGCGCGTCCTCGGCCTGAACGCCGTCTTCCACGACCCCGCCGCGGCGCTCGTCGTCGACGGGCGCATCGTCGCCGCGGCCGAGGAGGAGCGCTTCAGCCGCCGCAAGCACGGCAAGGCGTGCGTGCCCTTCTCGACGTGGGAGCTGCCCGAGCTGGCGGCGCGCTGGTGCCTGAAGCAGGGCGGCCTGAGCCCCGCCGACGTCGACGTGATCGCCTACTCCTACGACCCCGCTCTCGCGCCCGCGCCCGGCGACGTGACCGCCGACGAGTGGGAGGGCCTGCGCACGCTCTACGTCGAGCGGGCACCGCGCTTCCTCGAGAGCCTCGGCTTCGACCCCGGCAAGGTGCGCTTCGTCGCCCACCACGTCGCGCACGCCGCCTCGGCGCACCTCGCGGCGCCGTGGCGCTCGAGCGCCGTGCTCGTCGTCGACGGGCGCGGCGAGCGGGCCTCGCACCTCGCCGGCCACGCCCGCGCCGACGGCTCGCTCGAGCTCCTCGCCGCGCAGCGCCTGCCGCACTCGCTCGGGTTCCTCTACGAGGAGCTCACCGAGCACGCCGGCTTCAAGCGCTCGAGCGACGAGTACAAGGTCATGGCGATGTCGTCCTACGGCGCGCCGCGCCACCTCGACGCCTTCCGCGAGCTCGTCCGGCCCGACGGCGACGGCGGCTTCCGCGTCGAGCCGATCGACTGGGAGCGCTTCGCGCCGCGGCTCGACGACGGCGACGCGTGGACGCCCGCACACGCCGACCTGGCCACGAGCGTCCAGCGCCGCCTCGAGGAGGTCCTGCTCGAGCTCGCGCGCTGGGTGCACCTCCAGACGGGCGAGCCGTGCCTGACGATGGCCGGCGGCGTCGCCCTCAACTGCGTCGCCAACAGCGTCATCTGGCGCGAGGGTCCGTTCGACGAGGTCTGGGTCCAACCGGCCTCGGGCGACAGCGGCACCGCGCTCGGCGCCGCGCTGCGCGCCGCGCGCGACGTCGGCGACCCGGTCGGCCCGATGGCGGGCGCCGACCTCGGGCGCGCGTTCGGCGACGACGAGCTCGCCGCATGGCTCGACACCGCGCGCGTCGGCTACGAGCGCCCGGTCGACGTCGCCGACGCGGTCGCCGAGGCGCTGGCCGACGACGGCATCGTCGCCTGGTTCCAGGGCGCTAGCGAGTACGGTCCCCGCGCGCTCGGCCACCGCAGCCTGCTCGCCGACCCGCGTCGCGCGGCCAACCTCGAGCGCCTCAACGACGTCAAGGGTCGCGAGCAGTTCCGGCCCGTCGCGCCGATGGTGCTCGAGGAGCGCGCGCCCGAGCTCTTCGACGGGCCGCTGCCGAGCCCGTACATGCTCTTCACCCACCGCGTGCGCGATGGGTGGGCGGAGCGCATCCCCGCGGTGACCCACGTCGACGGCACGGCTCGGATCCAGACCGTCAGCGCGCGGACCGAGCCGCTCGTCGCGCGGATGCTCGCCGCCTTCGAGCGGCGCACCGGGATCCCCGTCGTCGTCAACACGTCGCTCAACACCGCCGGCCGGCCGATGGTCGACGACCCGCGCGACGCGCTCGAGTGCTTCGGCTCGTCCCCGGTCGACGCGCTCGCGATCGGGCCGTACCTCGTGCGCCGCCCCGCGCTGAGCGCGCCGCGACCGCGCCACGTGACGCTCGCGGCGTGAGCCCGCCGCCGGCCGCGGCGGCCCGCTGACGGGTTCTTGACGCGGATGCGGCACCATTGCGGCGTGAGCACCTCTCAGAAGCAGACCAAGCAGCAGCGGCGCGAGGCCGCGCGCCAGGCGCGACTCGAGGCCGAGCGGGCCGCCGCGCTCAGCGCCCGGCGCAAGCGGCGCCTGTCGATGCTCGGCGCCGTGCTCGGGCTCGCCGCCGTGCTCGTGGTCGTCGCGATCGTCGTCAGCTCGGGCAACAAGAACGATTCGAGCTCGCGCGCCGGGAAGGTCGAGAAGGCGACGGGCGCGATCCCGGGCCAGACGGAGAGCAGTGAGATGCTCACGGGGA
>DATNGY010000051.1:0-3953 GCA_035605735.1 Solirubrobacteraceae bacterium | reverse complement strand
GCGCACGCCACCGCCGACGCGGTCGAGCGCGCGATCCGCGGCGCGGTGCCGGAGATCGAAGCCGTCGTCACCCACATCGAGCCGCTCGGCGTCCCGCGCGAGGGCCACCGGCCCGCCGAGGCCGACGCGGCCGCGGCAGAGCAGGCCATCCGCGCCGTGGTCCTCGAGCGCACCGGGGAGCCGCCCCGAAGCGTGACCCTGCGCCGCGAGGAGGACGGGCTCGTCGCCTACGTCACGATCGCGCTGCCCGGCGACGAGGCCGTCGCCACCGCGCATGAGACCGCCCAAGCCGTGGAGCGCGACCTGCTCGCCTCGCTTCCCGAGGCGGCCGCGGTCGTCGTCCACACCGAGCCGCGCTGAGGCTTGCCGCGCCGCGCGCGCGGGTAGGCGCCCAGTGTGGAGCGGCGATTCGAGATCCAGCGACCCGCCGACGCGCCGGCCGGCCCCGCGCCGCCGACGCCAGCGTGGCTCGAGGCCTGGCGCGCCGCGCTGGCCGCCGAGTCCCAGCCCGAGCCCGACCCGACGCCTCGCTTCACGCCCCCGCGCCGTAGCTGGTCGCCTCCCCGGCCGCGTGTGCGCGGGGGAATCAACCATCTGAGCTGACAAGCTCGGGGCCGATGCTCCTCGACGACCTCGCCGCCGCGTCGATCGACGTCGGCGCGACCTCCGCCCGCTCGGCCAAGGTCGCGCGACTCGCGGTAGCGCTGCGGGCGCTCGCGCCCGACGAGGTCGCCGCCGGCGCCCTGTTCCTCGCCGGCGAGCTGCCCCAGCGCCAGATCGGCGTGGGCTGGGCGGCGCTGCGCGACCCACCGCCGACCGCCGCCCGGCCGGAGCTCACGGTGGCCGGAGTCGACGCGGCCTTGACGACGATCGGCGCGCTCGCCGGCGCCGGCTCGCAGGGCGCGCGGCGCGAGGCGCTCCGCGCCCTGCTGGGTCGGGCGACCGCGCGCGAGCAGCGCTTCCTCGCCGCGCTGCTCGGCGGCGAGCTGCGCCAGGGCGCGCTGCAGGCCGTCGTCGCCGACGCGGTCGCGCAGGCGGCCGCGGTCCCGCGCGAGGCGGTGCGCCGGGCGCTGATGCTCCGCGGCGACCTCGGCGCCGTCGCGGCGATCGCCCTGCGCGACGGCGAGCCCGGCCTGCGCGCGATCGGCCTCGAGGTCGGGCGCCCGGTCCAGCCGATGCTCGCCGCTCCCGCGAAGGACCTCGACGCCGCGCTCGCCAGGGTCGGCGAGCGCGCGGCGATCGAGGTCAAGCTCGACGGCGCGCGCATCCAGGTCCACCGCCGCGACGGCGACGTCGCGGTCTTCACCCGCACGCTCGACGAGATCACCGCCCGCGTCCCGGAGGTCGTCGAGGCCGTCCTCGCTCTCGACGCGCGCACGCTCGTGCTCGACGGCGAGGCCATCGCGCTGGACGCCGGCCGGCGCCCGCTGCCCTTCCAGGTCACGGGCGCGCGCCTGGCGAGCAGCACGTCGGTCGCCACGCTGCGCGAGCGCACGCCGCTGACGCCCTCGTTCTTCGACGTCCTCCACGTCGACGGCCGCGACCTCCTCGACGAGCCGCTCGCCGCCCGCGCGCGGGCGCTGGCCGGCGCCGTGCCCGAGGCGCTGCGCGTGCCCCGCGCTGAAATCGCCGGCGCCGAGGCGGCCGCGGCCTTCCAGCGCGACGCGCTCGAGTCCGGCCACGAGGGCGTCATGGTCAAGGCCCTCGACGCGCCGTACGCCGCCGGTCGCCGCGGCGCCGGCTGGCTCAAGGTCAAGCCCGTCCACACGCTCGACCTCGTCGTCCTGGCTGCCGAGTGGGGCCACGGGCGCCGGCGCGGCTGGCTCTCGAACCTCCACCTCGGCGCCCGCGCACCCGGCGGCGAGGGCTTCGTGATGCTCGGCAAGACGTTCAAGGGCCTGACCGACGCGATGCTCGCGTGGCAGACCGAGCGCCTGCTCGCCCTCGCGACCCGCCGCGAGCGCCACGTCGTCCACGTGCGGCCCGAGCTCGTCGTCGAGATCGCCTTCGACGGCGTCCAGACGAGCCCCCGCTATCCCGGCGGCGTCGCGCTGCGCTTCGCGCGCGTCGTGCGCTACCGCGAGGACAAGCGCGCCGACGAGGCCGACACGCTCGACGCGGTCCTGGCCGTGCAGCGGCGGTAGCGCGTCGACCGCCGGCGCTTACCGGCGCCCGCTCGACCCTCTCGTCCCGCGCCGCGCCTCGGCCAGCAGCTCCGCTCCCTCGTCCATGGTCCGAACCGCCCGGGCCAGGCCTGGGCCGGCGGCGCGTGATCCCGTCGCCAGCGCGCGCCGCGGAGACGTGCGCACCGGCCGGGCGTCCGCGGCAGAGCCCAGGGGCCTCGCGTCGGCGGCAGAGCCCAGGGTCCTCGCGTCGGCCGGCACGAGGGCGATCTCGGCGTCGATCGTCAGAAGCCGCATTCCGAGGAGGCGCGCGACGAGCGTCGCGGCGACGTACGCTCCCCCGGAAAGGCGCCTGCCGCGGTCAGGCGCGACGGTCAGGGCGACGGGCGCCGCCGTCCTGACCGGTCGCAGCGTGACGTGCGCTGTAGTCCTCGAGCCGCCGGGACGCACGCCCGACGACCTCGACGATCTGCTCATAGCGCTCTCGTCCAGCCTTGGCGCCGACGACGTACCCGACCGCGAAGATCGCCACCTTCGTCAGGCTCACGAATCGGCGCGCCCGCCGTCGAGGCGGCGCCTGAGCGCTGAGACGGCGGCGCTGCCCGCGGTGAGGCCGGCCACGCTGCCGGCGGCGATCAGCCCCGCCTTGCCCGCGTTGCCGGACTTCAGCTTGGGCAACGCCGCCGCCGCGCTGCCCGGGTTCAGCTTCTTGGGCAGGCTCGGGGCGGCGTCGGTCGCCGTGTCGAGCGAGTCGCTGAGCGTGTCGAGCATCCGCTGCAGCGTGCTCTTTCGCTTGAAACGCATATCCGTGTCGCCTCCCTCTATCGCCCGGTCCGAGACGTCTTCGCGATCGCGTCGACGAGCTCGGCCTTGGTCATGGTCGCCCGTCCCTCGATGCCCATGCTCGAGGCAAGGTCGACCAGCTCGGGCTTCGTGTAGGACTGGAGCTCCCCGTCCGACGGGGAGCGTCGGAGCTCGCGCGCCGCGCTCTTCGCCGTCGCCTCCGAGCTTTCCCTCAGATGCTCGGCGGCCTCGATGCGCGCGTCGGCGTCGCTCGCCTGCTGCTCTGCGTCGTCGGCGAGCGCCTGCGCCTGGCGATGTGCCTCCTCGGCCGCCGTCCGGGCGGCCGCGGTGGCCTCGTCGGCCAGGCGTCGAGCCTCGGCGAGCTTCGCCGTGGCGTCGGCGACGAGCGCCTGCGCTCGCTCGTGGGCGTCCTCGGCGTCGCGCTCCGCGGCCTCGAGCTCCTCGTCGGCCTCGGCCTTGGCTTCCTGTCGCCGCTCCTCGGCCTCCGTCTCGGCCTCCTCGCGCTCACGGCGGACCGCCTGTTCCGCGGCCTTCTGCGCCTCCGCGACGCGCTGCTTGACGTCTCGTGTCCCCTCGCGTTCGACCTGGGCGACATGTGCGCGGCCGCGCTCGCTCACCTGCCGGGCGTGGTCGGCGCGACGCTTGGACTCCTGCGCGGCCTCGACCGCCTCCTCCTCGGCCTCCCGGGCGCGCTCCGCGGCCGCACGGGCGCGCTTCATCCGCACGTCGACGGAGTCGCCCCCGACCGGCGAGGCGTCCGCCAGCGCGGCGGTCGCGCGGCGCCCCTGGTCGCGCGCGCCGGAGGCGGCGGATCCGGCCGCGTCGCCGAGCGACTCGGCCGGCTTGAGGACGCGGGACAGCAGCCACGCGGCGTTCGACGGCATATCCCGCAGGCCCGTTCGCGCCTGCTCAGATAAAGACATCAGGGGACCTCCTGGAGGCATAGGACAGCATTGACGTTAGAAGAGACAATAGTGTCTCGTCAAGCGAAGACGTAAACTAGCGATCAGACGACGATGTCCGAGC
>DATNGY010000050.1:0-7815 GCA_035605735.1 Solirubrobacteraceae bacterium | reverse complement strand
ATCCGGTCGCGCGCGCCCCATGCCTGCACGAGGTCGTGCGTCACGGCAGCGGCCACGAGTGCACGGGCTCGTTGGAATGCATGTGCTCGCGGTAGAGCACGGTCATCCGCCGCAACGCCTCGCGCCGCTCGAGCCCGCCCTCGTAGAGGCGGTGGAACGCCGCGGCCTGCCACGAGGCGCCGTTGCGCAGCCCGACGCAGCGGCGCTCGACGATCTCCAGCAGGCGGTCGGCGTCGGCGGCGTCGACGCCGTAGCGCTCGAGCCCGTCGCGCGCCATCGGCAACAGCCGGCGCAGGATCAGCTCGGCGACCGGCACCTCGCCGACGCCTGGCCAGTAGACGCGGGCGTCGAGGCCGTCGCGCGCGCCCGCGTGGAAGTTCTCCTCGGCCGCGCTGAACGACATCTGCGTCCACAGCGGCCGGTCCTCGTCGACGAGCATGCGCACGAGCCCGTAGTAGAAGGCCGCGTTGGCGAGGCCGTCGACCACCGTCGGGCCGGCCGGGAGCACGCGGTTCTCGACCCGCAGGTGCGGGCGCCCACGTACGACGTCGTAGATCGGGCGGTTCCAGCGGTAGATCGTGCCGTTGTGCAGGCGCAGCTCCTGCAGCCGCGGCGTGTCGCCGCGGTCGAGGACCGCCTCGGGATCCTCGTCATCGCAGACGGGCAGGAGCGCCGGGAAGAAGCGGACGTTCTCCTCGAAGAGGTCGAAGATCGAGGTGATCCAGCGCTCGCCGAACCACACGCGTGGGCGTACGCCCTGGGCCTTGAGCTCCTCCGGCCGCGTGTCCGTGGTCTGCTCGAACAAGGCGATCCGGGTCTCGCGCCACAGCTCGCGGCCGAAGAAGAACGGCGAGTTCGCGCCGAGCGCGACCTGCGGGCCCGCGATCGCCTGCGCCGCGTTCCAGTGGGCCGGGAACGCCGCGGGGTCGACCTGCTGGTGGAGCTGGACGCTCGTGCACGCGGCCTCCGGGGCGATCGTGTCGGCGTACGTCTGCAGGCGCTCGACGCCTGCGATCGCGATGTGCAGGTCCTCCCCGCGCGCGGCGAAGATCTGCTCGTTGAGCAGCTGGTAGCGGGGGCTCGGGCTGAACGCGTCGGCGTTGAGGTGCTCCTCGCCGATCGTCGGCAGGATCCCGATGATCATCATGTGGTCGCCGTGGGGGCTCGCGAGCTCCTCGCCGCGGTTGAGGCTCGCGCGCACGTCGCGCTCGACGCGCGCGAACGCATCGCCCTCGAGCCGCCGCGGGGCGACGTTGATCTCGACGTTGAACTGCCCGAGCTCGGTCTGGAAGTCGGGGTCGGAGACGAGCTCGAGCACGTGGGCGTTGGCCATCGCCGGGTCGCCGGTCGCCTCGGTCAGGTTGAGCTCGATCTCCAGCCCGAACGACCGCGTCGCGGGCTCGAAGCGCGCCTCCGAGAGCATGCGGGCGAAGACGTCCAGGCAGCGCTTGACCTTCTCCCGGTAGCGCTGGCGGTCGTCGCGCGTGTAGACCGTGGCGGTGACCTCGTCACCCATGCCGCAAACCTACCCGCGTCGCGCGCTCCCGGCGCGCAGAGCGCCGCTCAGCCGGTCCGCGCAGCCGCGTCGGCCCCCACCGGCTCGACCCGCTCGGGGGGCTCGCCGGAGCCCGGCCAGACGAAGCGCTCGGAGTACCACTCCTGACCGCGGCCCGCGCGCTCCCACCCCGCCTCGAGCAGCGCATCCTCGAGCCCGGTGACGGCCGCGTCGTGCTCGCGCGTGCGCGGGTCGGGGTCGCTCATGAGCAGCCACTTGAACGGAGCGCTCTCGCCGACGGGCCGGCCCTTGCGCTGCCCGGGCGGCAGCGCGACGGCCTGGAAGCGGGAGCTCACGTATCCGGCCGACCAGCGGATCTCGCAGCGCCAGCCGTCCCCGCTGCCCTCCGGCCACTCGGTGGCGCGGACGAAGCGCCGCGGCGTCGGGGACCGCTCGATCTCCATCTGCGGCGGCGGCTCGGGCAGCGAGATGACCGGCAGCTCCGGATCGGCGACCGGCGTCCACGCGAAGCGCTTGGCGTACCACGCGGACCCCGGCTCGAGCGGCGTCCAGCCGGCGGCCACCAGCTCGCGCTCGAGCGCGGCGACGGCGTCGGCGAGCGCCGTCACCGGCGTGTGCTCGTCGGGCGGCCATCCCATCCAGCTCGAGCGGACGATGGGCGCGGGCTCGCCGCCGTCGCGGGCGGCCGCGACGGCGTAGAAGCGGCAGCGCCCCTCGCCCTGCGCCCACGCGATCTCCGCGGTCCAGGGCGCGTCGGGGTCGGGCGGCACGAGCGGCGGCGGCAGTGCGGGGGCCGGGGCCTCGGCCGCGGGCTCGGGCTCGGGCTCGGGCGACTTGGGCATGGGCGTCTCCTCCTCCTGCGCGGGATCGGCGACGAGCTTCAGGAAGCGGCGGTTGCGCGGCGCGCTCGGCGCGGGCGGGGGCGCCGCCGGCGCGACCGCCGCCTGGCCCGCCGCGCGCTCGCGCTTCCGACGCAGCGTGTACAGCGTCGCCCAGCCGCCCGTGGCCGCGAGCGTGAGGATCGCGAGCGTCAGGACCGTTAGGCCGGCGAGGGCGGCTTTGTTCGAGCCGCCGCCGCCGCTCGACGAGGACTGCGAGGCGTTCGACGTCGTCGTGCGTCGCGGGACGGTGCTCGGCGTGGCCGTCTGTGACGTGGTCGGGCGCTTGGGGCCGAGCGGGTACTGGCGCCAGAGCTCGCTGGCGGAGGGCGCGCCCCGGTTCTGCTGGGCGAGCGCGGAGGCCGGCGCCGCCAGCGCCAGCCAGGCGAGCACGATGCCGGTGAGGCGGATCACCATCGCGCTCGAGCGCGTGTCCGCGATCCGCCTCATCCCTCGTCCGCGAGCGCCTGCTTGACGCTCGCGAGCCGCTCGCGCAACCGCTCGGCCGCGCGCTGCTCGTGCGCGAACCGCGCGCTCAGCTCGTCGTGCTCGGCCTCCAGGCGCTTCGCGCGGGCGGCGGTCTCGCGTGCCTGCTCGCTCTCGGCCTCGAGCTCGGCCGCACGCGCGCGGAGGCGCTCGAGCTCGTCGTGCGCCGCGCGCAGGTCGTCGCCGAGCTCCGCGTTCGCGGCGCGCTCGGCCTCGAGCGTCTGGTCTGCCGTCGCGCCGACGGCGGCGAGCGCCTCCCGAAAGCGGTCGGCGTCCGCGGCGCGGCGGGCGCGCTCGGTCTCGAGCCGCTCCTCGGCGTCGCGGGCGCGATCGGCGGCCGCGAGGGCCTCCTCGCGCGCGAGCACGAGATCCGCGTGCGCGGCGACGCGCTCGCCCGGCGTGGCGGCCTCGGCGGGCGCCGGCGCCGGCACCGCCTCGAGGGGCGCGGGCGCCTGCTCCTCCTCCTCGACCACCGCGGACGCGGCGCCGGCGTCGTCGTGCGCGCCGTGCACCTCGAGCACGCGCCGCCCGAAGCGCGGGCGGCGCGCTCCGGGCTCGGGCAGCTCGAAGTGGCGCCCGTCGCCGAGTTCGAGCCGGGCGGTCGCGAACGGCGCGGGCGGCTCGGACCACGCGAAGGCCGCGCTCCAGGACTCGCCCTCGGCGGGCGGCCACGCGCCGTTGTCGTCGACGCTCGCCAGCCGGTGCGTCTCGTGCTCGCCGTCCACGACGAGCACGGGCGCCTCCGGCGGGAGGTCCCCCAGTCCGCTGAACGACCCGGCGAGCTCGAGCCGGTCGGGTGTCTGCCAGGTGAAGCGCTCGAGCTCGAAGCTCGCCCCCTGGCCCCCAGTCTGGGCCATGTGCGCAACCGTACCCAAGTCGGAGCCATTCGTCTCCCCCCGCTGGCCGATGGTCCAGGTTTCTGACTGATGACGCCTCGAGGCGGCGCCCGCGCCCCCCGGCGCGGGCGCCGCCGAGGCTGTCCCCTCAGCAGGCGACGATGAGGTGGAACGGCTGGTCCGACGCCGCCCCGGCCACGCCGTACGTGCTGACGTTGACCTTCGTCGTACCGCCCGACGCGGCGGTGATGCGCCCGGCCGCCGGCTGGTCGACGCCGGCGCCGTTGCGGACGGCGGCGAGTGTCGCCAGGTACTCGCAGCCGCTCACGTCCTGGTTGAACTCGACCTGGTAGTTGCCCTCGGCGACGCGAGTCGAGGTCTTCGCGTTGCCGTCCTGCGGCGCGCCGGCGCTGTTGACCGCGGCCTTCAGCAGCAGCGACTGCAGCGAGCCCCGGGCGGACGTCGAGAGGTCGGCGGCCTGGATGCCGCCGTCGGCGATCTCGTCGCTGTCGATCGCGTTGGCACGGACCTCCGACCCGCCGACGGCGTTCGACGCGATCTCGCCCTTGCCGACCCCCCCGCTGGCGATCTCGGAGCGCCCGACGGCGCTCGAGCGGATCTCGGACTTGCCGACCGCGTTCGTACGGATCTGGGCCTTGCCGACGCTGTTGACGGCGATGGCCGCGACGCTCGTGCCGCCGAGGGCCACGAACAGCGCGATGCCGGCGATGACGGTTCCTGGACTGAGGCGCCCGCGGAGGCGGGCTAGGAAGCCGGGCATGGGGGGCTCCTTCCGGTCGTTCGTAGGCGAGGGTCTCGTTCAGGTCGTTAACCGACGGCGCGGCCCGAGTTGCGGTCGGCCCGCTGCTGCACGCGCTCGTAGAGGGCGAGCGTGCGCGCGGCGATCCCGTCCCACGAGAACCGCCCGGCGGCCGCGGCGCGGGCGCCGTCACGCAGGCGCTCGCGCTGCCCGGCGTCGCCGACGAGCTCCGCGAGCGCGGCGTGCAGCGCAGCGGCGTCGCCCGGCGCGACCACGCGCGCACCGCCGGTCGCGGCGAGGTCGGCGAAGGCGCCGAGCGCGGTCGCGAGGATCGCCGGCGCGAAGGCGAGCGCGGTGAAGAGCGCGCCCGACGCCTCCACCGACGTCCGGTAGGGGAAGACGACGACATCGGCGCGGCGGAAGAAGGCCGGCAGCTCCGGGTCGGTGACGAAGCGCGGCTCGAAGCGCACGCCCGGCGGCGCGGCGGCCACCAGCGGCCGGGCCGGCATCCGCGGCAGCCCGACGACCCACAGCTCGGCGCCGGTGATCCCGCGCCAGGCGTCCAGCAGCAGGTCGAGGCCGTGCTCGGGGCGCCAGATGCCGAGGTAGAGCACGACCGGCCCGTCGACCGCGGCGAGCGCCGGCGGCAGCGGGCGCTCGTCTGGCTGGTGGGCGAGGCCGTCGAAGACGCCGTGCGGAATGACCTCGACTTTCGCGGGATCCACGCCGAGCTCGCCGACGAGGCGACCGCGACCCTCCTCGGTGTGGGCGACGACCGCGTCGACGGCGTCGTAGAGGCGCCGCCTCCCCCACTCCTGCACGGCGCGGCCCGACAGCGGCACGACGCGGTGGGCCGTGAGGACGGTCGGGACTCCGCGCGGGCGCAGCAGGACGTCGACCGGCTCGACCGGGAACCACTGCACGTGAACGACGTCGGCCCCGCGCGCGCGGCGGCGCAGGCGCAGCATGTCGGGCACGTGCTGGGCGAGCTTGGCCGCCGTGCGCACGCGCGAGCCCGGCGGGCCGAGCGCGGCGCGGTAGAAGTGCTCACGGACCGCGTACCCCGTCCCCGTGACGACCGGCCCGTAGGCGAAGGCGCTCGTGAGCAGCTCCACGTCGGCGCCCGCGCGCGCGAGCGCCGCGCACAGCGCGTGGTCGTAGGCCGGCGCGTAGGCCGACGGATCGATGACCTGCACGCGCACGGCGGGCATCATGCCCGCCGCGCCGCGCTCAGTCCCCGAGCGAGTCGATCTTGTCCCAAGTCTGCGGCCCGACGATGCCGTCGGCCGTGATGTGCTGCGCCTGCTGGAAGGTCTTGACGCCGGCCTCGGTCCTCGCCCCGAAGATGCCGTCGACGCCGCCGACGTCCCAGCCGCCGAGCGTGATCCGCTTCTGCGCGCGGCGCACGGGGTTGCCGGTCGAGCCGCGGCGCAGGACCGGCTCGTGTTGATCGGCCTCGTCGATGTTCAGCCACGTGATCGGCCCGACGATCCCGTCGACGTCGATCTCCTGGTCGCCCTGGAACTTCTTGACCGCGGCCTCCGTCTTGGCTCCGAACTCGCCGTCCACCGCGCCCACGTCGTACCCGAGCCCCTCGAGCGCGACCTGCAGCTGGCGGACCACCTCGCCCGAGGCTCCCCTGCGCAGCGTCGGTTCTGCCATGCGTCCCGTCCTTTCGTCGTCGTCGCCTGTCGGTCAGCCCGAGAGCATCCCGCTGACGAGCGCGCGCCACGTGATCGGGCCCACGATGCCGTCGACGGCGATGCCGAGCGCCTCCTGAAAGCCGCGCACCGCGGCGTCGGTCTCCGGTCCGAAGATGCCATCGACCGCGAGTCCCTTGGAGGGGTCGCCGGAGAGGTTGCGGAACTGGGACTCCTCCTGCACGCCGCGGACGGCGTCGCCCTGGCTGCCCTCGTGCACCTGGACGATGACCTTCGGCCAGGTCTGCGGCCCGACGATCCCGTCGACCCCGACGCCGGTGGCCTGCTGCACGGCCCGGACCGCGGCCTCGGTTCGGGGACCGAAGATGCCGTCGGCGGCGATGCCCTGCCCGTGCGCGCGGAGCAGGTACTGCAGCGTCTTGACCGGGTGGCCCTCGTCGCCGCGGCGGACGACCGGCCAGGGCTGGATGCCTGAACTCATGCGGGCGAAGCTCTCAGCGGAGGTCGCCTCGGCGCAACCGCACCGAGCGGTTTGAACGGCTCCGGCGCGGCAAGCTGTGCGAAACCGCCGTCACGACGATTCGCGGTCCCGATACCGTTGCGGGCCGCCGTGAGCGCGCCCGTTGCCCCCGACGACATCGTCGCCTCGCACGCCGAGGCCGAGGCCAACCCGCGCGCGCCGCTGCTCGTCCTCGAGCCGCTCGCGGCCTTCCTCGACGCGCACGGGATCGGCGCCGGAGCGATCCTCGCCGAGCCCGTCGGCGAGGGCCACTCGAACGTGACGTTCCGCCTGCGCCGCGGCGACGCCGACGTCATCGTCCGCCGCCCGCCGCGCCCGCCGCTGCCGCCATCCGCCCACGACATGCTGCGCGAGGCGCGGGTGCTGCGCGCGCTCGAGCCCACGCCGGTGCCGGTCCCGCGCGTGCTCGCGGTCTGCGAGGACGACGCGGTGATCGGGGCGCCCTTCTACGTGATGGAGCGCGTGGCGGGCGAGGTCATGACCGGCGCGGTGCCCGCGGCGCTCGACACGCCGGCCGAGCGCCGGCGCATGGGCGAGGAGCTCGTCGACGCGCTCGTCGCGCTGCACGCCGTCGACTGGAAGGCCGCCGGGCTCGAGGGCTTCGGCAGGCCGACCGGGTACCTCGAGCGCCAGCTGCGCCGGTTCAGCGGGCTGTGGGAGCACAACCGCACGCGCGAGATCCCGGCCGTCGAGCGCGTGGCGGCATGGCTGACCGAGCACGTCCCCGCGTCGGGTGAGGCGACGATCGTCCACGGCGACTTCCGCCTCGGCAACGCGATCTTCGACGCGCGCGCCCCGGCCCGCCTGCGCGCGCTGCTGGATTGGGAGATGGCGACGATCGGCGACCCGCTCGCGGACGTCGGCTACCTCTGCATGACCTGGACACAGGCCGACGACCCGCCCGGCGGGCTCTTCGAGCTCTCGCGCGTGACGCGCGCCGAGGGCTTCCTGACGCGCGCCGAGGTGCTCGAGCGCTACGAGGCGCGCAGCGGGCGCCCGATGACCGACATCCGCTGGTACACAACGCTCGCGCTGTGGAAGGCGCTCGTCTTCATGGAGGGCAACTACAAGCGCGCGGTCTCCGGCATGACCGACGACCCGTACCTCAGGGACTTCGGCGACGGCGTGCTCCAGCTTGCCGACCGGGCCGAGGCGACG
>DATNGY010000049.1:0-2711 GCA_035605735.1 Solirubrobacteraceae bacterium | reverse complement strand
CGGTGAACATGATCATGTCGACCGCATCGACGAGCGCCGCACCCGTGGCGCCCGTACCGGTGGCGACCGCGAAGACGCCGTCGGGGAGGCCGCACTCGCGCAGCGCATCGGCCATCACCAGGCTCGTCAGCGGCGTCACCTCGCTGGGCTTGAGGATCACGCTGTTGCCGGCGGCGAGCGCCGGGATGCAGTCGCCGAAGGAGTTGGTGAGCGGGTAGTTCCACGGGCCGATGACGCCGGCCAGGCCGAGCGGGCGGTAGCGCAGGACGAGCCGCTTGCCCTTCAACAGCACGTTGGCGGAGCGCACGCGCTCGTCGGCGAGGTAGGAAGGCGCCTGCTTGGCCCAGAAGCCGAACGCGTTGGCGGCGTAAAGCAGCTCGGCGAGCTGCGCGTCCTCCCACGCCTTGCCGGTCTCGGCGACGATCGTCTCGATGACGCGGTCGGCGTTGTCCACCACCCACTGCTGCGCGCGCCGCAGGACGAGGCCGCGCCCCTCGAAGCCGAGCGCCTCCCACGCCGGCTGGGCGGCACGGCCGCGCCGGGCGAGCTCCGCGACCGCCTCGGCACCGAGGTCGGGGACGTGCCCGATGACCTCGCCGGTGGCCGGGTTGTGCACCGCGATCCGGTCGCTCTGCGGTGCGGTCGGCGCGGGTGAGGGCTGCTCGCTGACGGTCGCCATGTCGGCGACCTTACTGGGCGACTACGCTCGGGGACGCGATGAGCGCAGCCCCGGATCTCATCGAGCCCGTCGTCGCCTTCCGGGCCTGGCGGGTCATCGACGACCGCCTGCTGTCGCCTTACATCCCGTGCCGCTGGGAGGGCCCCGTCATGCACGCCGAGTGCTATCCGGCGAACCGCGCGCTCGTCTTCGGTCGCGGCTGGCTGGATGCGCCGCACGAGCCCCCGCACCCCGACTGCCAGTGCGGGATCTACGCCTATCACCACCCCGGCGCGCAGGCGTACTACGGCGAGTGGGAGTGGGTCGAGGGCGTCGTCTCGCTGTGGGGGCGGATCGAGGCCCACCGCGACGGGCTGCGCGCGCAGCACGCGCGGGTCTGCGCGCTCGGCCGGCGGCCGGGCCCGGTCGAGCGGATCGCGCGGCGCCTCGGGGTCGAGCTCGTCGCGCGCGGCGAGCTCCGCGAGGCCGCCGCGCGCTACGGCGCGCCGCTCCCGGCCGCGTTCGCGCCCGGGTAGCCGACGCCCCGCGGTGCTCGGGCCGGAGCTCGCCCCTGGATCAGGCGGGCTGGAAGACGGCGATTACCTGGTCGTCGGGGTCGCGGAACCAGGCGATCAGGATCTCGCCGAGATCGGCGATGCCGCGCTCGTCGGTCTCGAACGGGTCGCCCGCTCCCATGATCTCGAGCGCGACTCCGCGGGCACGCAGGTCGTCCACGGTTGCCGCCAGGTCGTCGCTCTGGAAGGAAGCCAGCGGCCAGGCGGCCTGGCCCGCGTAGTCGGTGCCCTCGAGCAGGAAGAGGCGGGTGTCGCCGCCGGCTCGCAAGACGCGGCCGCCCGGGGCCGGCTCTCCCTCCAGCCCGAGCGTGTCCTCGTAGAAGGCTCGTGCGGCGCCGAGGTCCGAGACGGGGATGACGGGCCCCACCTTCAGGGCTTCGAGACCCATCGGCGCTCCTCTCGCGAGCTCGGCGGAGTGATCGGTCAGGTGGTCGGCTGCTCGAGCTCGACGGCCTCGAGCGCGATGTCGTCCACGGGCTTGTCGCGAGCGTCGGTGGGCTTCGTCGAGATGCGGTCGACGACGTCCATGCCCTCGGTCACGCGGCCGAAGACCGTGTGCTTGCCGTCCAGCCACGGCGCCTCCTCGGTCGTGACGAGGAAGAACTGCGAGCCGTTCGTGTTCGGCCCGGCGTTGGCCATGGCGAGCGCGCCGCGCACGACCTTGTGGTCGTTGATCTCGTCCTCGAACGTGTAGCCCGGCCCGCCCGTCCCGGTGCCCTGCGGGCAGCCGCCCTGGACCATGAAATCGGGGATCACGCGGTGGAAGACCAGGCCGTCGTAGAAGCCCTGGCCGGCGAGCCGCTTGAAGTTCGCCACGGTCTGCGGCGCGTCCTCGTCGAAGAGCTCGAGCGCGACGTCGCCCTCCGACGTGCGCATGACCGCGGTAGAGGGCATCAGCTCAGGACCTCGAGGTCGTTGACGCGGATCGTCGTGCCCTTGGCCGGCGGCTTGGTGAACCAGAGCAGGACCTTGCGGTACTTCGTGGTCGGGTCGTCCGGATTGGCGATCGCCTCGTCGGTGCCGACGTCGCCGCGGTTGCGCAGGTGGCTCCAGCGCGCGTCGAGGATGTCGGGCGGGGCGGTGGCGACGTCGGTCGCGTAGAGCTCGACGCGGAAGCCCGGGGTCGTCGTCTTTAGGTGCACGCCGCGCAGGTTGCGCTTGGCCCCGAGGTCGACGAGCAGGCCGACGTCCGGGCCCGCGCCCGGCTTCGCGGTCGGCGTCACGAACCACGAGGTCGACGGGTTGCCGTCGATCGCCTTCTGGGCGGTGCCGGCGGCGGCGACGCGGTGGTAGGGGTCGTAGACCGAGGCGGCGCCGGAGGCGAGGACGACCGGCGACGCCGCCGTGCTGGTCGTCGTGCTCGACGTGCCCGAGCCCTCGCCCTCGCTCGAGGACGTCGACGTGGACGACGACGAGCCGCTCGAGGCCGAGCCGGTCGACGTCCCGGCGCTCGAGGACCCGGTGCTCGCCGCCCCCGA
>DATNGY010000048.1:0-3162 GCA_035605735.1 Solirubrobacteraceae bacterium | reverse complement strand
CACCTGCCCGACGCGCCGCTGCTCGACGCGCCCTACGAGCTCCCGCATCGTCCCGACGAGGAAGGCGACCGCGCCGTCTTCTCGGGTCGCGTGACCGACGCCGAGGGCAACCCGCTGGCCGGCGCCAACCTCGACGTCTGGCAGGCCGACGCCGCCGGCCGGTACTCCAGTTTCATGCCCGGTCCGCCCGAGGGGAACCTTCGCGGCCAGGTCCGCGCCGGCGACGACGGCCGCTACGAGGTGCGGACGGTGATCCCCGGCCCGTACACGATCCCGCTCGACGGCCCCACGGGCCGGATGACCGCGGCCGCCGGCTGGAGCCCGTGGCGCCCGGCCCACATCCACCTGATCGTCAGCGCCGAGGGCTACGAGCCGCTCGTGACGCAGCTGTTCATCGACACCAGCGACTATCTCGACAGCGACGTGGCGAGCGCGGTCAAGGGCGAGCTGATCGTCCATCCCGGGCGCGCGCCGGGCGGCGACGAGCTCACGTTCACCTACGACTTCGCGCTCGAGCCCGCGCGGACACCCGCGGTCGCGTGGGGCTCGAGCATCGAGCGGGGTCTGCGCCCGCTGCCGCGTTTGAGCGTGAGTGGTCACTTCGGCGTCGCATAGACGCCGAAGTGACCACTCGACCTCGGACAGCGCCCAGCCACTGGACGACGAGCCGCCGGCGCACGATCGCCGGCGGATTCAACGACTACCGCGGGTCGATCCGGACGACCGCGCGGCGGCCGTAGCCCTGGACCCAGACGGCGCCGGCGCCGACCACGAGCTGGTATGCGCGGTCGCCGATCGGGATCTTGCCGACGACGCGGTCGGTGAGCGCGTCGATCTGGGTCACCGTGCCCTCGCCGTTGTTAAGCGCCCAGACGAAGCGGTCGTCGGCGGCGACGAACGTCGGGTACGAGCCGACGCGCACGAGCGCCACGCGCCGGTCCGTCCGGCGGTCGAAGCGCACGACCGTGCCGCCGTCCTGGCTGGCGACCCACAGGCTGTCGTGGGTCAGGACCGGCCCCGAGGGGCTGTCCACCCTGAGGCGCTCGACGATCCGGTTCGTGAACGGGTCGATCCGCACGAGCCTGTCGTGGCCGGTGACCCACACGCCGTCGGGGCCCGCGGTGATCGTCCGGATGCCGGTGGGCGGCGCGCCGACGTGGACGACCGCCGCGACGTGGCCGGTGCGGGCGTCGACGCGCGTGACCGTATCGTCGAGGCCGTTGGCGACCCAGACCGCGCCCGAGGCGACCGCGAGGTCGGTCGGGCAGTCGCCGACCTTCACGGTCTGAAGATGCCGGCCCGTGCGCGCGTCGACGCGCGAGACCGTGTCGTCCTGGCTGTTGGCGACCCACACCCCCTCGCCGGAGAACGCCACGCCCACGGGAAACCGGCCGGTCCGGGTCGTGCGCAGCACCCGGTTGGAGCGCACGTCGACGAGCGAGACGCGGCCGTCTTCGCGCGTCACCCACAGCCCGCCGCTCCCGAACCGCACGCTGGTGGGCCCATGGCGCAGGTGGACGCGCGCGGTGACGCGGGCGAGGCGCGGGTGGGAGACCCACGTCGTCGGCGTGACGATCCGCGGGGCGGCCGGGGGCGCGATCGGGGGCGCGGACCTGACCGCCGGCTGCTGGTCACCGCCGCCGCAGCCGACCACCACCGCGCCGACGGCGGCGAGCACGATCCCGATGCCGTTCGGGCGCGCCACGGAGCCGAGCATACGGCTCCCGGGTCCGGTTCGGCGCGGCACGGCGCGGGTATGGCGCTGGGGTGCACCGCCCGGAGTTCCCCTGGGAGCGCCGTCTCGGTGCCACCCCGGCCGGCGACGGCCGCGTCGAGATCCGCGCGTGGGCGCCCCGCGCGCGCCGCGTCGCGGTCCGGATCGGGCGCGGGGAGCACGCGCTCGAGGACGAGGGCTTCGGCGTGCGCGCCGCGCGCGTCCCCGCCCGGCCCGGCGACGACTACTGGCTCGTGCTCGACGGCCGCCGGTTCCCGGACCCGTGCTCGCGGTGGCAGCCGGAGGGGCTGCGCGGGCCCTCGCGGATTCTCGACCCGGCCGCGTTCGCGTGGACGGACCGCGGCTGGCGCCCGCCCGCGCTGCGCGACGCCGTCCTCTACGAGCTGCACGTCGGCGCGTTCACGCCCGAGGGCACGTTCGAGGCCGCGATCCCGCACCTCGCCGGGCTGCGCGAGCTCGGGATCACCGCGCTCGAGCTGATGCCGATCGCGGAGTTCCCCGGCGCGCGCAACTGGGGCTACGACGGCGTCTACCTCACCGCCGCGCAGTCGAGCTACGGCGGACCACACGGCCTGCAGAGGCTCGTCGACGCCGCCCACGCGACCGGGCTCGCGGTCCTCGTCGACGTCGTCCCCAACCACGTCGGCGCGTCGGGCGTGAAGGCGCTCGAGGCGTTCGGCCCGTACTTCACCGACCGCTACCGGACGGACTGGGGCCCCGCGATGAACTACGACCACGCCGACTGCGATCCCGTGCGGGCCCGGCTCCTCCAGGGCGCCGAGTGGTGGGTGCGCGACCTGCACCTCGACGGCCTGCGCCTCGACGCGATCCACGCCGTCTTCGACGCCGGCGCGCGCCCGATCGTCGCGGAGCTGAGCGCGCGCGTCCACGCCGCCCGGCGCGGCGCGCTCGTCGTCGCCGAGAGCGGCCTCAACGACCCCACGGTCGTGCGGCCCGAGCGCCGCGGCGGCCTCGGCTGCGACGCCGTGTGGGCCGACGACTTCCACCACGCGCTGCGAACGCTGCTCACCGGCGAGCGCGAGGGCTACTACGAGGAGTTCGGAACGGTCGCCGACCTCGCCAAGGCCTTCCACCGCCCGCATGTCCACGACGGCACCTACTCGACGTTCCGCCGCCGGCGCTTCGGCGCGCGCGCCGACGACGTCGCGCCCGAGCGCTTCGTCGTCTTCGACTCCAACCACGACCAGGTCGGCAATCGCGCCCTGGGCGACCGGCTGCCGCGCGCCGTGCGCCCACTGGCCGCGTTCTGCATGCTTCTGTCCCCGTTCACGCCGATGCTTTTCATGGGCGAGGAGTACGGCGAGGAGGCTCCCTTCCAGTTCTTCACCGACCACATCGACCCGCTGATCGCCGACGCGACGCGTGAGGGGCGGCGGCGGGAGTTCGCGAGGTTCGCCGCGTTCTCG
>DATNGY010000047.1:0-5668 GCA_035605735.1 Solirubrobacteraceae bacterium | reverse complement strand
GCCTGACAGTCGATGTGACCGTTCAGCGACCACTCGGCGGCTATCGAGCGCCGTGGCCGGGCATCCTGGAGGGCGATGACCGCCCGCGACGTCGTCGACGCGCTCGTGCCCGAGGGGCGCCCGCGCCTGCGCGGCTGGCTGCACCTCGGTGCGCTGCCCGTCGCCGCGGCGCTCGGCGTCGCGCTCGTCGCCGCCGCGCCGAACGGCCGCGGCGCGCTCGCCGCGGCGATCTACGCGTCGGCCGTCGTCGGCCTCTTCGCCGCGAGCGCGCTCTACCACCGCGGGCGCTTCCGGCCCGACGTGAGCGCGTGGCTGCGGCGCGTCGATCATTCGATGATCTACGTGCTCATCGCCGGCACGTACACGCCGATCTGCCTGCTCGTCCTCGACGATCGCACGGGCACGACGCTGCTCGTGCTCGTGTGGAGCGGCGCGCTCGCGGGCGCGTTCCTCGAGCTCCTGCCGTGGTCGACGCCGCGCTGGCTCTCGGTCGCCGTCTACCTCGCGCTGGGGTGGGCTGCCGTCGTCGCCGTGCCCCAGCTCGTCGAGGCCGTCGGCGTCGTCGCGTCGCTCCTCGCGCTGCTCGGCGGGCTGTTCTACACCGCCGGCGCGATCGTCTACGGGCTGCGCCGGCCCGACCCGGCGCCCCGCGTCTTCGGCTACCACGAGGTCTTCCACGGCTTCACGCTCGCGGCCGCCGCGGCGCACTACGCGCTCATCGCCTTCTGGGTGCTCCCCGCGGCCGCCTGACCGGACCTAAAGACTGCCCGGGCCGTCTTACCGGCTCCTGACAGGGCACCGCCTACCCTCAGCGAGCGATGAGGAGTCCCAGGCATCTGTGGTCGGGCGACTGGCGCAGCGAATCGGACCGCGCCAGCGAAGCCGCGGAGGAGGGCGCGGGGCGCCACCGGGCCGCCGTCCGCGCCGAGCAGGACGCGGCGGCGGCCCGGGCGGCCGCCGCCCAGTCGCGCAGCGGCATCGACCGCCTCGCGCGCCGGCTCGCGGCGGTCGCGCTCGCCGTGGCGGCGATCGCCGGCGGCGTCCTCGCCGGCCAGGCCCTCGTGGGCTCCGACGACAACGGGCCCGCGCCGCTGCCCGCGGTCTCCAACCAGCCGGTCAAGCCCCACGGCGGTCAGACCCGCTCCGGAGCCATCTACGCGCAGGCCAGCCCCGCCGTCGTCTCGATCCGCTCGAGCGACGGGACCGGCACGGGCTTCCTCATCGACCGCAAGGGCACGCTCGTCACGAACGCTCACGTCGTCGGCTCCGACCGTCGCGTGATCGTCCGCTTCGGCCCCAACGGGTCGTCGCTCGACGCGGACGTCCTCGGCGTCGACGCCTCGAGCGACCTCGCCGTCCTCAGCATCGATCGCGAGGCGATCCCCGGGAACGCCAAGCCGCTCACCTTCGCCGATTCGCGCGCGGTCCGGGTCGGCGACACCGCGATCGCCATCGGCAACCCGTTCGGCCTCGACCGCACCGCGACCGAGGGCATCGTCTCGGGCCTCGGGCGCGAGATCCAGGCTCCCAACGGCTTCTCGATCGACCAGGTCATCCAGACCGACGCGCCGATCAACCCGGGCAACTCCGGCGGCCCGCTCCTCGACGACAGCGGACACGTCATCGGAATCAACTCCCAGATCGCGACCGCCGGCGGCTCGCAGGGGAACGTCGGCATCGGCTTCGCGGTGCCCTCGAACACGATCCGCCAGGTCGTGCCCAAGCTCGAGCAGGGCAAGACGATCAAGCGCCCGTACCTCGGCGTGCAGACCGGACCCCCGTCGCTGAAGGCGGCCGTCGGCGCGCAGGTCACGTCGGTCGAGCCCGGCAGCCCCGCCGCGCGCGCGGGCCTGCGGCGCGGCGACGTCATCACCTCGGTCGGCGGGCGCGCGGTCGCCGACCCGTCGGACGTCTCGAAGGCGATCGACGCCCACAAGGTCGGCGACAAGGTCAAGCTCGAGGTCGAGCGCAACGGTCGCACGGCGAAGGTCACCGTCACGCTCACCAGCCGGCCCCAGCGCACCCCGTGAGCTTCGCGTCCCCGGCCGTCCTGCTCGTGCTCCTCGCGGTGCCGCTGCTGCTCGTCTGGTACGTCGGCCAGCAGCGGACCCGCCAGGCGGCCGCGGCGACGTTCGCGACGCCGGCGCTCCAGGCGAACGTCGCGCCGCGGCGCCCCGGATGGCGACGCCACGCGCCGATGGTCGCGTTCGCGCTCGCCCTCGTCGTGCTCATCGTCGCCGCGGCCAAGCCGCAGAAGACCGTCGCGGTGCCGGTCGAGCTCGCCTCGATCATGCTCGCCACCGACGTCAGCCGCTCGATGGACGCCACCGACGTCGCCCCCAACCGCCTCGTCGCCGCCAAGCGCGCCGCCCGCGCCTTCCTCGACGAGGTGCCCGCCCGCGTCAACGTCGGGATCCTCGCCTTCAACCGCGTCCCGCGCGTGCTCCAGAGCCCGACCCGCGACCGCGACGGCGTGCGCGGGGCGATCGACAAGATGACCGCGAGCGGCACGACGGCGACCGGCGACGCGATCGACGCCGGCGTGCGCGTCCTGCGCGCGGCGAAGGACCGCAACGGGCGCCGGCCGCCCGGCGCGATCGTCCTGATCTCCGACGGCAAGGCGACCCGCGGCCGCGACCCGGTGGTCGCCGCCCAGGCCGCGCGTCGCGTGAAGATCCCCGTCTACACGGTCGCGCTCGGCACCCCCCAGGGGACGCTGACCGTGCCCAAGCGCGGCGGCGGGACGACGACCGAGCCGGTCCCGCCCGACCCCGCGTCGCTCGCGCAGATCGCGCGGGCCTCGGGCGGGAAGGCCTTCACGGCCCAGACGGCGTCCGGGCTCAAGGAGGTCTACCAGCGGCTGGGCTCCCAGCTCGGCCACAAGAACGAGAAGCGCCAGGTGACGAGCTCGTTCGCCGCCGGCGGCCTCGCGCTCCTGCTGCTCGGCGCCCTCATGTCCATGCGCTGGTTCGGCCGGCTGATCTGATGAACGAAAGGACCTACGACGTGCACCAAGACGACGACCCCCGCGGCCTGCGCGAGGAGCCCCGCCAGGCCCTCGAGGAGGCGCTGTACGAGATCAAGCGCGTCATCGTCGGCCAGGACGCGATGCTCGAGCGCCTGCTCGTCGCCCTGCTCACTGGCGGCCACGTGCTGCTCGAGGGCGTTCCCGGCCTGGCCAAGACGCTGACCGTGAAGACGCTCGCCCGCGTGCTCGGCGGCACCTTCCGCCGCATCCAGTTCACGCCCGACCTCGTGCCCGCCGACCTGGTCGGCACCCGCATCTACCGTCCGGACTCCGGGCGCTTCGACATCGAGCTCGGCCCGGTCTTCGGCAACTTCCTGCTCGCCGACGAGATCAACCGCGCGCCGGCGAAGGTCCAGTCCGCGCTGCTCGAGGTCATGCAGGAGCACCAGGTGACGATCGGCGGCGAGACGTTCCGCGTCCCGCAGCCGTTCCTCGTGCTCGCCACGCAGAACCCGATCGAGTCCGAGGGCACCTACCAGCTCCCCGAGGCGCAGGTCGACCGCTTCCTCATGAAGGTCCTCGTCGACTACCCGAGCTTCGGCGAGGAGGCCGCTGTCGTGGGGCGCTCGCTCGGCGAGCCCGCCGACATCCGAGAGCGCCTGTCGCTCGAGGACCTCGAGCGCTTCGCCCGCGCCAGCCGCAACGTGCTCGTCGACCGCGACGTCATCGGCTACGCCGTCACGCTCGCAGACGCCACCCGCCGCCCGGCCGAGTACGGCCTGCCGGACGTCGCCTCCTACATCGAGTACGGGGCGAGCCCGCGCGGTCCGATCGGGCTGGTGCAGGCCGCCCGCGCGCTCGCGCTGCTGCGCGGCCGCGGTCACGCCACGCTGGCCGACGTCCGCGACCTCGCCGGCGACGTGCTGCGTCACCGCATCGTCCTCTCCTACGACGCGCTCGCGGACGGCGTGAGCGCCGACGACCTGCTCGACCGCGTGCTCGTGGCCGTGAGCGAGCCGACCGCGGACCGGGGGCGCCGGACGGCGTGAGCCCGAGCGCGCTCAACGTCCCGCTCGGCCGCCAGGGGCCGGGCCCGATGCCGACGGCGCTCGTCGACGCGCTCGACCTCCAGGTCTCGCGCCGGGCGGCGGGCTCGCTCCCCGGCGACCGCCGGGCGGTCGGTCTCGGGCAGGGCACCGAGCTCGCGCAGCTGCGCCCGTACGAGGTGGGCGACGACGTGCGCCAGCTCGACCCCGCCGCGAGCGCGCGGACCGGCGAGCCGCACGTTCGCCTCCACGTGCCGGAGCGGACGATGACGACGTGGCTCCTGCTCGACGTCTCGCCCTCGATGGCCTTCGGTACTGCCGACCGCCTCAAGTCCGACGTCGCCGAGGGCGTCGCGACCGTGCTCGGGCGCCTGGCGATCCGCCGCGCCGGGCGCCTCGCCGTCCTGCTCTTCGGGGGCGGCGCGCTGCGGCTCCTGCCTCCGCGCGCCTCGCGGCCCGGCGTCGTCGCCCTGCGCCGCGCGCTGGCCGACGGCGTCGCCGGCGACGGCGTCCGCGATCGCGAGGCGCTCGCCCACGCGCTCGTGCGGATCGGCAAGGTCGCCACGCAGCCCGGCTTCGTCGCGATCGTCTCGGACTTCCGCGACCACGACGGCTGGACGCGGCCGCTCGGCGCCGTCGCCGCGCGACACTCCGTGCTCGGCGTCGAGGTCGGCGATCCGCGCGAGGCCGAGCTCCCGGCCGTCGGCCGGCTCGCGCTCGTCGACCCCGAGACGGGCGATCGCCTCGACGTCGACACGTCGAGCCGCCGCGTGCGCGAGCGCTTTGCCGCGCTCGAGCGCGAGCGCCGCGAGCACGTCGCGCGCGAGCTGCGGCGGCTGCACGTCGGCCACGTCGCGGTCTCGACGCAGGGCGACTGGCTGCTCGAGCTCGGACGGCGCCTCGGATGAGCTTCGCCGCGCCCATCTGGCTGCTCGGGCTGGCGCTGATCCCGCTGATCCTGCTCGCGCTCGCCGTCGCCCGGCGGCGCGCGCGGCGCTACGCCGTGCGCTTCACGGCGCTGCCCGCCCTGAAGGCCGCATCCGGCCGCGCGGCGGCGTGGCGGCGGCGGCTGCCGGCCGCGCTCGCGCTCGCGGCGCTGGCCGCGCTCGTGGTCGCCATGGCCAAGCCGCAGCGGACGGTGGCCGTCGCGGTGGAGCGCGCCTCGATCATGCTCGTCACCGACCACTCGCGGTCGATGCAGGCCTCCGACGTCAAGCCCGACCGGCTCAGCGCCGCGCAGAAGGCGGCCAACGCGTTCGTCGACCGCCTGCCGGGCCCGGTGCGCGTGGGCATCGTCGCCTACTCGGACGCCCCCGACGCGGTCCAGTCCCCGAGCGACGACCACGACGCCACCCGGCGGATCGTCGACGCCCAGGTCGCCGACGGCGCGACCGCGACGGGCGACGCGCTCCAGGTCGCGCTCGACACGCTCACGCGCCAGCGCCAGAACGGCAGGCGGCCGCCGGCGGCGATCATCCTTCTCTCCGACGGCAAGACGACCGTCGGACGCGATCCGGTCGAGGTCGCCCGCGAGGCGGGCCGCCTGAAGATCCCGATCTCGACCGTCGCGCTCGGCACCTCGGACGCGACCGTGCCCAACCCGCTCTACGGCCCGCCGCTGAGCGTCGCCCCGGACCCCGAGACGCTGCGAGCG
>DATNGY010000046.1:0-2564 GCA_035605735.1 Solirubrobacteraceae bacterium | reverse complement strand
GACCTGCCCGCCGGGAGCCCGTCGTGGATGGCCGAGAACGACGGGTGGGCGGCGCGCACGGGATCGACCGCCGCCGCCAAGCGGGCGACGATCAGCGTGACCGCGCCACCGAGCGCGCTCCCGACCACGTGAGCGAGGACCGCTTCGACGAGGCGTACCTCGAGGGCATCGTCGATGCGGCCGTAGAAGACACGCCGCCGCAGACGGTCCGCGCCGCGCCGGCGGAGGCAGTCGCGCTGAAGGGCACGGTCCTCGCCAAGGACCGCGTTCTCGACCCCGGCCACGTCGTCGTCGACCTCGACGGGACGATCGGCGCCGTCCAGGAGGCGGCCCCGCAGGGGACGCGGGTGCATGCGACCGACGGCATCATCCTCCCGGGCCTCATCGACCTCCACGGGCACCCGGAGTTCAACGTCTTCGCCGCGTGGGAGCCGCCGCAGCTGTTCGCCAACCGCTACCGCTGGCGCAGCAGCGACGAGTACCACAGCCTGATCCGCGACGTCCAGAACACGCTCCTGGCAGAGCTCCCCCGCCAGACCCAGGCGCGCTACGCGGAGATCCGCGCGCTCGTCGGCGGCGTCACCGCGATCCAGGGCGCGAGCGCCAAGTACCCCAAGAAGGAGGAGGCGCTCGTCCGCAACGTCGACCTCGTGATCTTCGGCCAGCAGCGCGCGCGGGCGATGATCGACCTGCCCAGCGCGAGCTCGCGCGACGCCGATCGCCTCAAGGACATCCTCGACCAGATCGAGCACGACGAGGTCGACGCGTTCTACATCCACCTCGCCGAGGGCCGCCGCGACGACTCCCGATCACAGGGCGAGTTCGCGAAGCTGGTCGGCTTCAACGCGCTCACCAAGGCGACGGTCATCATCCACGGCACGGCGCTGACGCGCGACCAGCTCGGCGACGTGCGCGACGCCGGCGCCAAGCTGGTCTGGTCGCCGCAGAGCAACCTGCGCCTGTACGGGCAGACGACCCTGGCCGAGGACGCGCTCGAGCTCGGCGTCACGCTCGGCCTCGGCGCCGACTGGCTGCCGAGCGGCAGCCCGAGCCTGCTCGACGAGATGCAGGTAGCCCGGCGCTGGCTGCGCTCGCAGGGCGCCGACCCGTCCGCCAAGAGCCTCGTCCACATGATGACCTCCGACGCGGCCGCGATCGCGGGCCTGCAGGACCACCTCGGCACATTGGCCGCCGGCCGCCCGGCGGACGTGCTCGTCCTCGAGCGCCGCGACGACGACCCGTGGGAGAGCGTCCTCCAGTCCGATCCATCGGCGGTCGAGCTCGTGACGATCGGCGGCGACCTCGCCTACGGTCGCACCGACTGGGTGAGCACGCTCGCCGACCCCTCCGACACCGACCGCCTCGAGCCGGTCATCGCGTGGGGGCGGGAGATGCTCCTCGACACGAGCTACACGGCGGAGACGGCCACGGATACGCCGCCGACCCTCGCCGAGCTGCGGACCGCGCTCGTCGACGCCTACCCGCGCGTCGGCCCGATCTTCGCCTAGATGCGGATCCGCGGCGTCGGGCGGCGGCACGCCTGGAAGCGGGTCGAGCGGTCGCTTTGGCGTCGTATCGACGCCTTCGGGACCACTCGCCCCGGCGGCGGCGCGCGCCACGCGCGTCGGAGCGCCCGCGAGTCCACGGTGCCCGCCACGCCGCGCTGAGAGGAGTACCCGCCCTTCAGCATCTGGGCCTACATCCGCAGGTAGGACGCGCCGTTGACGTCGAGGACCGTGCCGCTGGCCAGCTCGGCCTGCGGCGAGGCGAGGAAGACGATCGCCGCGGCGATCTCCTCCGGCGTGGCGACGCGGCCGAGGGGGCTCTCCGCTCGGCGGGCGGCGCCGCGCTCGCCGACGAGCTCGTCGCCGGCCATGTCGGTCTCGGTGAAGCCGGGAGCGACCGCGGTGACCGCGATCCCGTGCGGGCCGAGCGCGCGCGCCAGCGATTGCCCTAATGCGATGAGGCCGGCCTTGCTCGCTCCGTACGCGGGGTGCGTCGGCTCCCCGCGGAACGCGCCGCGCGAAGCGACGTTCACGATGCGCCCGCCGCCGGCGCGCACGAGGTGCGGGACGACGCACCACGTCACGTTCGCCGCGCCGAGGAGGTTGACCGCCAGGGTCTGGTGCCACGCGCGCTGCCAGTCCTCGTAGCTCGTCTCGGTGATCGGGTGCGCGACGAAGACCCCGGCGTTGTTGACGACGACTTCGAGGCCTCCGAGCGCGGTCGCCGCCTCCTCGACCATGGCGCGGACGGCCGTGGGGTCGCCGAGGTCGGCCCCGACGACTGCGTGGCCGGCGCCCGGCAGCGCGGCGGCCACATGCTCGGCCGCCTCCCGGCGCGCGCCGAAGTGGACGGCGACGCGGTCCCCGCCCGCGGCGAAGGCGCGCGCGGTCGCCGCTCCGATGCCCCGGGAGGCGCCCGTCACGAGCACCGCGCGCCCGCGGCTCACCGCGCCGGCGCCTTCGGTCGATCCTCCGTGACCGCGGCGCGAGCGCGCGCGAGGCGCACCGCCCGCCGCAGGTTCTCGACGTCGTAGGCGCCCTGGTGGCGGCGCCCGTTGA
>DATNGY010000045.1:0-8759 GCA_035605735.1 Solirubrobacteraceae bacterium | reverse complement strand
AGTACGCCCAGGAGGTCCTGGGCTGGTCGCCGATCCAGTTCGGGCTCGCCTCCGTCGTCATGCCGCTCACGGCGGTGATCGGAACCGCCACCGCGCAGGCGCTGGCCACCAGGGGCGGCGTGCGGTGGGTCGCGGTCGTGGCCCTGGCGCTCACCGGCGTCGGCAGCCTGCTGCTGACCCAGGTGTCGGTCGGCGGCAGCTACCTCGGCGATCTGTTCTTCGCGCTGCTGCTCCTCGGCCCAGGCATCGGTGCGGCCTACGTCGCCGGCTCGATCGCATCGCTCACGGGCGTGGCCGAGACCGAAGCCGGGCTGGCCTCGGGCCTGAACAACGCCGCCTTCCAGATCGGCGGCGCGGTCGGCGTCGCGATCCTCTCCACGGCCGCCGTCTCCGGCGCGCACGGCGCCAGCTCCCTCGCCGCGCTCACCGACGGCTACCGGTCCGCGTTCGCCGCGGCAATCGCCGTCGCGGTGCTCGGGGTGATCGCGGCGAGCCTGCTGCTCGGCCCGAGGCGCGACCCCGAATCTGAGCCCGTCGTCGAGGGCGAGCCGGCCGTCGCCTGACCGCCGCGAGCTGCATTCCGACGATGTCACCCAGCTGGAGGAGGAGCATCTTGGACGCGCTGCACGCGATCCGCTTCCCGGTCAGAGCGAGGAGTAACGGGCCGCTCGCAACGAGTTGCTCGAGGAGGAGATCGAGCTGCGCCGGCGGATCGCGGCGCTCGGGCGGCGACGTGCTGCGCTGCCACTCGGGGGCGAGGCCATGACCGATCACGAGTTCGAGGACTCGAGTCGCACCGCGAAGACCGTGCGCCTGTACCGCGACGCTGCGCTGGTCACAGCGCTAGCTGCCGTCGCCGCGCTCTGCTGGGTGCTGTCCGTCCACCGGATGCAGGGAATGGACATGGGCCCGGGGACCGACCCAGGCGCTCTCTCCTGGTTTCTGCCGACGTGGGTGATCATGATGGCCGCGATGATGTTCCCGTCGGCGCTGCCGGCGGTCGTTTCCTTCGAGCGCGCACGGCGCGAGCGCGCGCCGATCGCCCGGGGGATCGTGTTCGCTGCCGGATACCTGGCGGTCTGGACGGCGTTCGGCGCCGGCGCGTTCGTCGTCTACCGGGGCGTGCTGAACGCCCATCCGGGGCTGCTCGACTGGGATTCCGGCGGCCGCTATCTCATCGCGGCGACGGCACTCGCGGCCGGGCTCTACGAGCTCACGCCGATCAAGCGCGCGTGCCTCGAACGTTGCCGGACGGTTCGCCACGATGGACACCCGCTCCACGCCGCGCTCCGCCACGGCGCCGACTGCGTCGGCTGCTCGGTCGCGCTGATGGTGCTGCTGCTCGTCATCGGCGTGATGAGCATCACCTGGATGGCCGTCATCGCCGCGATCCTGCTCGTCGAGAAGGTGGCGTCCGCCGGCCCGGAGGCCGTGCGCGTCAGCGCGCTCGCGCTGGTCGCGCTCGGCGCATGGATCGCGATCGACCCCGGCTCGGCACCCGGCCTGACGATCCCGGTGTAGCGCTCATGGCTACGCGTCACGATCTGATCTCCTCGTTGACGACATCGCACGTCGTCGAGCGGCTGCAGCGACGCCCGGGCTGACCGTCGGTCCCTGGGCCTGCGCGAGCGGGTGAGCGGTTGGGGGACGTAGCTGGCGAGCCGGGTGCCGGATGCGAACGGCTGGACTCCGCACAACGACAGCCTCTGGCGGAGCATGTCGCGTCCGCTCGGTTCGCTCTCAGACCGATCGCGGTGCGAACCCGCGGCGACCGGGAACGCAGGGCTCGTTGAGCTCCACCCAGGAGAGGGTTCGGCGATGTCCAATCCCTCTACCTCCCCATCGCGGCGGCGGTGTTCGTCATCGTCCTGGGGTGGGTGGCGTTCGCGCTCGTGCGCTATCGCGCGCGCCCGGACCGTGGTCCGAGCCCCACGGAGGATCACTTCGTCCGCGAGGGCGTGATCGCGGCCACCGTCGCCGGCATCGTCGTGGTCCTGCTCGTCGTCACGCTCCGCGCGAACGGGGACATCACGCGCGTGCGCGCGCGGCCCGCGTGGCGGGTCGAGGTGACCGCCTACAAGTGGGGGCGGCAGTTCCGCTACCCGGCGCTTCCCGGCGTCGTCGACCGGACGATCGAGGGCCGCGGGCCGCCGGTCATGCACGTGCCCGCGAACGCGACCGTGCAGGTCACGCTCCACACGCTCGACGTGACCCACGCGTTCTGGGTTCCCGCCGTGCGCTTCAAGCGCGACGCGTGGCCGGGAACGCGCTACGTCTTCGACCTGAAGTTCTCGGGAAGGCGACGCGATCAGCGGACGCTGCGCGCAGTACTGCGGGATCCACCACTCCGACATGGTGTTCACGGTGGCCGCGCTCGCCCCCGGCGATTTCGCGCGCTGGAGGGCGCGGGCGTGAGCGCGACCGTCGGCCCTGCCGCCGCCCGCGAGCCCGTCCGCGGCCTGCCGGCCTGGGTCGTCGGGACCGATCACAAGTCGGTCGCCGGGCGCACCCTCGTCGCCTCGCTGCTCTTCCTCCTCGCCGGCGGCGCGCTCGCGATGCTCATGCGCTCCGAGCTCGCGGCGCCGGGCATGCAGCTCACGTCGCGCGACGGCTACGACCAGTGGTTCACGATGCACGGCTCGACGATGGTTCACCTCGTCGTGACCCCCGCGGCGCTCGCGCTCGGGACCTACCTCGTGCCGCTGCAGGTCGGGGCGGCCGAGATCGCCGCGCCGCGCGTCAACCTCCTCGGCTTCCTGCTCTACCAGGTCTACGTCTACCGAACGCTCGTGATCGTGGCGCCGTTCATCGCCTTCGTGGTCACCAAGATCGTCTGCGACCAGCTGCGCCGCTCGGAGGTGCACCCGCTGCGCGGCGGGCCCGGACGGATCGTGCGCCGCGGGCCCGACGGCTCCTACGAGACCGCCGAGCCGCCGCCCACGGCCTGAGCGTCGCGCGCGACCGCCGCGCCGCGCGGCGGCAGCGCGGCGAGCACCGCGGAGAGGAGGATCAGCGCGCCGGCGGCGACGACGGCCGCGCGCATCCCCGAGGCGAAGGCCGCCGCCACCGCGTCGCCCTGATCCGGCGCGAGCCGGCCGACGGCCGCGTCGCCCTGGCCGCCGGCGACGACCGGGGCGAGCTCGGCCGCGCGGCCGCGGACGCCCGCCGGCAGCGTCGCCGCGTGGTCCTCCCAGCGGCTGCGCGCGATCGTGGCGCCGAGCGAGCCGAAGGCCGCGAGGCCGACGACGGCCCCGACCTGGCGGGACGTGTTGAGCACCCCGGAGGCGAGTCCCGCGCGCTCGCTCCCCACGGCAGCGACCGCCATCACCGAGATCGCCGGGGCCGCGAGCCCGAACCCGAGCCCGTCGAGGACGTAGAAAGGCAGCGCGACGGCGAACCCCGACCCCGCGGTCAGCAGTCCGAAGCCGGCGGTGCCGACGCCGGCGAGCGCGGTCCCCGCGACGACCACGCGACCGCGCCCGTAGCGCCGCTGGAGCCGGCCGGCGAGCAGCGACGCAGCAAGGAACGGCACGTTCAGCGCGATCCACGAGACGCCCGTCCGCAGCGCGGACCAGTCGCGCACGTTCTGGAAGAAGAGCGAGACGTAGAAGAGCGTGATCGCGAGCCCCCCATAGAGGCAGGCGAACGCGAGGTTGGCGACGGCGAACCGCGGGCGGCGGAAGTACGCGAGCGGGAGCATCGGCTCGCGCGCGGCCGCCTCGCGAGCGACGAACGCCGTGAGCAGGACGGCGGCCGCGCCGAGGTAGGTGAGCGTCGGGGCGGAGTCCCATGCGTGGCGTTCGGTCTGGATGAGGCCGAACGTGAGGCAGAAGAGCCCCGCCGCGGAAAGCGCCGCGCCCGGCAGGTCGAGCGGGCGCGCCGCCGGGTCGCGCGACTCGCGCACGAACGCGAGCGTCAGCGCGATCCCGGCCAAGCCCATCGGGACGTTGACCCAGAAGATCGCCGACCAGTCGAAGGCCGCGATCAGCGCGCCGCCGACGATCGGACCGGCGCCGAAGCCGATCCCGCCTACCGCGGCCCAGATCCCGATCGCCGAGGAGCGGCGCTCGGGAGGGAAGGCGTCGGCGAGGATCGCGAGCGCGAGCGGGGCGAGCAGCGCCGCCCCGAGCCCCTGGACGGCGCGGAACGCGATCAGCTGCGGGTCGTCGGAGGACAGGGCGCACGCGCTCGACGCCGCCGTGAAGATCACGAGCCCGGCGAGCAGCAGGCGCCGCCGGCCGAACCGGTCGCCGAGCGTCCCGGCGACGAGGATGAGCGCCGCGATGACGAGCACGTAGGCGTTGATGACCCACTGCAGGTTGCCGGCCGTCACGCCGAGCGCCGCCTGGATCGACGGCAGCGCGACGTTCACGATCGTCATGTCGAGGACGAGCATGAACTGCGCCGCGCAGGCGGCGGCGAGCGTACCGAGCTGCCGCGAGCGGGTCATCGTCCGCGGCGATCATGACGGCCTGTGCCCGTCCGCGCCCGTCCGCGCAGCGGACATGGCTGTCCGCGAAGCGGATTGGGGAGCTCGCGCATGCCAGGATGCCCGGTCATGGCCGGTGCGCTGCTCGAGGACCTGCTGGATTGGCTGCGGATCCCGTCGATCTCGACGGGCGGCGGGCGTCCGGCCGACCTCGAGCGCGCCGCGGCGTGGGTCGTCGAGCGCGTCACCGGCGCGGGAGGCGAGGCGGCGGTCGTCGCCACAGCGGGCAACCCCCTCGCGGTCGGCGAGCTGCGCGCGTCCGACCCGAACGCGCCGACCGTGCTCATCTACGGCCACTACGACGTTCAGGCTCCGGGTCCGCTCGAGGCGTGGACGTCGCCGCCGTTCGAGCCCGAGATCCGCGACGGCCGCCTCTACGCCCGCGGCGCCGCCGACGACAAGGGCAACTTCCTCCCGCTGCTGCACGTCGCGTGCGAGCTGGCGAGCGCCGGCGCGCTCCCGGTGCACGTCCGTGTCCTCGTCGAGGGCGAGGAGGAGGCGGGCGGCGAGTCCGTGGCCGACTGGGTGGCGAGTGACGACCGAGGCGCGGACTGCGCGATCGTCTTCGACTCGGGCATGGTCGACGAGCGCACGCCGGCCGTCACGCTCGGGCTGCGCGGTGTCGTCATGCTCGACCTCGAGGTGCGGACCGCGGTCCGCGACCTGCACTCGGGCATCTACGGCGGCAGCGCGCTCAACGCGATCCACGCGCTGCACGCCGCGCTCGGCGCCGTGCTGCCGGGGCGCGACGGCCGCCTGCGCGAGGAGCTGCGTGCCGGCATCGTGCCGGCGACCGAGGCGGAGCGGGAATCGTGGGCGCAGCTGCCCGCCGGCGCCGATGTGCTCGCGGCGGCCGGCGCGCGCGAGGCCTACCCGGGTGCCGCCGCGGAGTACTACGAGCGCAACGGCGCCGACGCGTCGCTCGACGTGAACGCGATCTCCGCGGGCGAACGGCGGACGGTGGTGCCCGCGGTCGCGCGCGCCACGCTCTCCCAGCGGCTCGCGCCGGGCCAGGATCCGGCGACGATCACGGCGACGCTCGAGCGCCTGCTGCGCGACGCGCTGCCCGCAGGGGCGGAGCTCGCCTTCGGTGCACCGCAGGCGTCCGCGCCAGCGCTGTTCGCCCCGGACGAGCCGGCGATCGCGCTCGCGGCCGCCGCGCTCGAGCGCGCCTGCGGCGCGGCGCCCGCGCTCGTGCGCTCCGGCGGCTCGATCCCGGTCGTCGCCGAGCTCGCCGGAAAGGGCATGCCCGTCGTCGTCACCGGCTTCGCCACGGAGGAAGACGCGTTCCACGCGCCGAACGAGTCGTTCCGGCTCGAGGGCCTGCGCCAGGGCGAGGCGGCCGCCCGCGAGTTGCTCACGGCGATGGCGTCGCTCCCGCGCTGAGCGCCTCGCGTCGGGACCGGCATCGATGGGTGCGAGCTCCCTGCGGCCTCGTCGGCGCCCGGGTCGAGTGGTCTCTCAACGGTCACATGGACCGTCCAGCGACCACTCGGCGCGCGAGGCACCCGCCCAGGAGAAGGGCCGCCCTTCGATGCCGAGCGCGACCGCGAGGCCTGCGGCGCAAAGGCGTCCGCGACCACCGGAGCCAACCGGATACGCACCTGACCGGTTAGCCAGCATTCGGCGCCTCGGCGCGGCACCGACCGCAAGCGATCGCCCGGCCGGGTCGAGTGGTCCCTCAACGGTCATATGGACCGTCCAGGGACGACTCGCCGGGCGCCAAGCTCGCCGACGGCGGCCGCGACGGCGTGGCTCTGCGCTTCGGAGCTGAGGCTCAGCGCCGGCGGAGGGGGCGGCGGCGCCGCGCGCGGCGCTTGCCATGGTCGCGTGCCGCGGGCTCCGGGGTCCGGTAGAGCTCGCGTTCGAGTGGGGAGGGGGAAAGCATCACTGGTGGAGCCTTTCGGGTGGTACGCTGTAACCAGTGTTCAGTATACACCAGTTGCTAACCGCTCAAACACTGACGGGGGTGTCGGACGGATGACCGCGAGCGTGGCTCCCGCCGGCGTGGAGCCGATCCGCGCCTTCGTGAACACGTGCGACCGCGAGCGCGGCACCGAGGAGCTCGCGAGCCCGGCGGCGCTCGGCGCCTGGCTGGCAGGGCGCGGCCTCCTCGACCAGGACGCGGCGGTCACGCGGGCCGAGCTGCGCCGCGCGATCGAGCTGCGCGAGGCGCTGCGCGCGGTGCTCGTCGCCCACGCCGGACGTGAGCTCGACGCGGCGGCGCCCGCGGTCCTCGAGCGCGCCGCCCGGCGAGCGCGCCTCGAGGTGCGCTTCGACGCCGGCGCCCGCGCGCGGCCCGAGCCGCTCGCGCCGGGCGTCGACGGCGCCCTCGGGCGACTCCTGGCGCTCGTCGCGGCCGCGCAGGAGGACGGGACGTGGCCGCGGCTCAAGGCCTGCGTCGCCGACGACTGCCGGTGGGCGTTCTACGACCGCTCGCGCAACCGCTCGGCCGTGTGGTGCGACATGGGCGTGTGCGGCAACCGCGAGAAGGTGCGCGCCTACCGCGAGCGCGCCTCGGCGCGGCGAACGTAGCTCAGCCGCTCGTCGCCGCGCCGGGCTCCAACGGCGCCGGATCGGAGCCGCCGAGCGGGGCCTCGCCGAGGACGGACGGAAGCCGACGACGCGCTCGGGGCGTGTGCCGTTCCCGCCAGGGCGGGGCGCACGCGCAACTGCGTCAGCGCGCCCGTCCGGCCATGGGGAGGCGGACGAAGCGGTGCCCGCGGACGTGCAGGACCTGCGTCGGCCCGAGCCGCGAGGCGGGCAGGATCGGATACGTGTGCCCGTGCAGGACGAGCGCGGGCCGCTCGCGCTCGACGTAGGCGCGTAGCCCGTCGAGGCCCGTGTGCGCGGGATCGTCGGGATCGTCGTTGACTCCCGCCGGCGGCGAGTGCGCGATGAGGACGTCGACCGGTCCGAGCCGCGTGAGCGCCCGCGACGCGCGGCGCTGCGTCCACGCGTACCGCAGCCCGCCGCGATAGCGGACGCTGCCCGAGAAGCCGCCGAAGCACAGGCCGGCCACGTCGACGCGCCGCAGGTGGACGTCCTCGATGCCGAGGCCCGTGAACTCGTCGCCGTCGTCGTGGTTCCCGTGCACGCCGAGCTTCGGGACGCGCGCCCCGCCGAGCGGCTCGAGCGCCTGGTGGCTGAGGTCGCCGAGGCAGAGCACAACGTCGACGTGGCGCTCGAGCAGCCGCTCGAGTGGCACGTACGGGGGCTGGTCGGCGAGGACGAGCGCGAGCGGGCCCGGGGACGGGTCGCTCAGATCGGGATGCCCCACAGCGGGAACCAGCGCTCGAGCTCGGGCTCGAACGGCAGCTCGCCCCCCACCATGGCCTTCACCTGCAGCTCGCGCTCGTTGTCGCGCTGCTCGTCGCCCGCGGCCGGCACGAACGGGTACCACGTGCCGCGCTTGTAGTTGTAGATGAAGTACAGCGGCCGCCCTTGCGCGTCGGCGAACGCGAAGACCGCGCAGAGCACGCGGTCGTTGTAGCCGCCGACGGCGAGCGCGTCGCTGACCGCGTTGACGCCGACGACGAGGTCCTCGAGCTCGTCGTCGCGGATGATCATCCAGCGGTAGCCGAACTCGTCGTCGCGCGTCTCGATCGTCGAGCCCGTCTCCTCCCCGGTGCCGCGCAGGATCTCCTCGGTCTCGGTCATGATCTGCCCGAAGGCGCCGGTCGCCAGCGGCTGGAAGACGATCCCGGCGGCGCCGCGCGTCTTGATGCCCTGCGCGGTGTCGAGGCCGACGTACGCCGTCGCGAGCGCGAAGAGGCGGTCGGGCGCCGGGCCCTTGACCTTGCGCCGACCGAGGAGGGCATCGAGCAAGCCCATCGCCGCGGGAGGTTACGCGGCGGCGGGCACGCCCTGCAGCTGGGCCTCGATCCGCGAGAGGGCCGCGATGCGCTTCTCGATCGGCGGGTGCGTCGCGAAGAGGTTGAAGAGCGACTGCTTCGCGTTGGCCGGGAAGATGTAGAAGGCGTTGAGCTCGCTATGCGCGCGCAGGTCGCTCTGCGGGATCCGCGCCATGTTGCCGCTGATCTTCATGAGCGCCGACGCGAGCGCGCTCGGGCGCCCGGTGATGACCGCCGACCCGCGGTCGGCCGCGTACTCGCGGTAGCGCGAGAGCGCCTGCATCAGGAAGAACGAGACGATGTAGACGCCCACCGAGACGAGCAGGATCACCGCGAAGCTCGGGCCGTCGTCGTCGTCGTCCGAGCCGCCGAAGAAGAAGCCGAACTGGACGATCATCGACGCGAGCGAGGCGAAG
>DATNGY010000044.1:0-4555 GCA_035605735.1 Solirubrobacteraceae bacterium | reverse complement strand
CGCGAGTGCGGCCTTCCCGACGGGGTCTTCGGCGTGGCCATCGGCCGCGGCGAGACCGGCGCGGCGCTGATCGACGAGGTCGACATGATCATGTTCACCGGCTCGACCGAGACCGGTCGCAAGGTCATGACGCGGGCCGCGCAGACGCTCACGCCCGTCTCGCTCGAGCTCGGCGGCAAGGACCCGATGATCGTCCTCTCCGACGCCGACGTGGAGCGGGCCGCGAACCACGCGGTCTTCTACTCGATGTTCAACGGCGGTCAGACGTGCATCTCGATCGAGCGCGTGTACGTCGAGGAGCCCGTCTACGACGCCTTCGTCTCTCGGGTCCTCGAGAAGGCGCGGGCCCTGCGCCAGGGGCCGCCCGCGGGCCCGGGCACCGTCGACGTCGGCGCGATGACGTTCCCGCCGCAGGTCGACGTCGTCGAGCGCCACGTCCGCGACGCCGAGGCCAAGGGCGCCCGCGTCCTCGTCGGCGGCCACCGCGGCGAGCGCGACGGCAGCTGGTTCGAGCCGACCGTCCTCGTCGACGTCGATCACACGATGGACGCGATGCGCGAGGAGACCTTCGGGCCGATGCTCCCGATCATGAAGGTGCGCGACGCCGAAGAGGCGGTGCGGCTCGCCAACGACTCGCCCTACGGGCTCTGCGGCGCCGTCTTCTCCCGGGACGTCGCGCGCGGCGAGGCGGTCGCCCGGCGCCTCGACACGGGCGCCGTCTGCGTCAACGACGCGCTCGTGAACTACTCGGCGCTCGAGCTGCCGATGGGTGGCGCGAAGGCCTCGGGCATGGGCTCGCGCCACGGGCCGGGCGGCATCCGCAAGTACGCGCAGCAGCAGGCGCTGCTCGTCTCGCGCCTGCACCCGAAGCGCGACCTCTACACGTACCCCTACAGCGCGAAGATGACCGCGCGGCTGACGAGGCTCATCCGCTTCCTGTACGGGCGCGGTCGCCGCGATTGACGGGCGGGAACGGCCCGGCGCGGTGGACGAGGCCGGGCAGCTCGCGGTCGAGCACTCCCGCGAGCCAGTCGCTCACGGCGATCAGCGCGTCGAGGTCGACGCCGGTCTCGACGCCCTCGCCGTCGAGCAGGTAGACGAGGTCCTCGGTAGCGATGTTGCCGGTGGCGCGCGGGGCGAACGGGCACCCGCCGAGGCCCCCGACGGAGGCGTCGAAGATCGTCGCGCCCGCCTCGAGGCCGGCGTCGGCGTTCGCGTAGCCCGTGTTGCGCGTGTTGTGCAGGTGCAGGCCGACGGGCGTGCCGCCGGCTGCCTCGAGCGCGGCCGGGACGAGCCGGCGGACCTGGGCGGGCACGCCGACGCCGATCGTGTCGGCGAGCATGATCTCGTCGGCCCCGGCCCGCGCCATGCGAGCGGCGTGCGCGACGACCGCGCCGGGGTCGACCCGCCCCTCGAACGGGCAGCCGAAGGCGACCGAGAGCGTCGCCGTCGCCGGCCGCCCGGCCTCGTGGGCCGCTGCGACGATTGCCTCGGCGGCCTCCGCGGCCTCCTCGACCGTCGCGTTCTGGTTGCGCCGCGCGAACGTGTCGGTCAGCGGGTAGGCGACGTGGATCTCGTCGGCGCCGGCGGCGAGCGCGCGCTCGACGCCCTTGCGGTTGAGCACGAGCGCTGCGTAGGTGACGCCGTCGCGGCGTCGCAGCGCGGCGAAGACCTCCTCCGCACCGGCCATCTGCGGCACGAGCCGCGGGTTCACGAAGCTCGCCGCCTCGACGCGATTGAGGCCCGTGGCCGCGAGGCGCTCGCAGAGCTCGGCGCGCAGCCCCGGATCGAGCGTGAGCGCGTCGTTCTGCAGCCCGTCTCGTGGTCCTACGTCACACAGCGACACGCGCATGGCGGCGATGGTAGTCGCGCCCGCCGGCTACCCGGCGAGCACGCCCGCAATCGCGGCGAGCGCGAGGATCGCGGAGGCCGAGGATGCCGCGGAGGTCGCTCACTCCAGGCGCGCCGCGATCTCGCCGCGCAGGCGCGCCAGCGCCTCTCGCGCGGCGCCGCGATCCGCCGTCTCGTCGATCACCTCGAGGTAGGCCTTGAGCTTGGGCTCGGTGCCGCTCGGGCGCACGACGACGCGGGCCCGCTCGGCCTCGACGACGAGCACGTCCCCGCGCGGCAGGTCGAGCGGCTCCTCGCGGCCGTCGCGCAGGCGGCGCACGCCCGCCGCGACGTCCGCGACCGCGGCGACGGGGCGCCCGAGGAGCGTGCTCGGCGGGTCCGCACGCAGCGCGGCCATGGTCCGGGCCATCCGTTCGGGGCCCGCCGCGCCCTCCAGCTCGATCGTGATCTGGTCGGTGGCGTGGAGCCCGAAGCGCTCGGCGATCGCTTCGAGGCGGTCGCCGAGCGTGCGGCCCGCGCGGCGCTCGCGGGCGGCGAGCTGGGCCACGACGAGCGCCGCCGAGATGCCGTCCTTGTCGCGCACGACGTCGGAGACCGCGTACCCGAGGGCCTCCTCGTAGCCGAGGAGGAGCACCTCCCCCGGGCGCGCTGCGCGCATGATCCACTTGAAGCCGCTCAGCGTTACCTCCGAGCGGGCGCCCGCCGCGGCGGCGAGCTTGGGCACGAGCGTGGAGGAGGCCACGGTCGTGACGAGCAGCGCCTGCTCCGGCGCGACCGCGTGCTCGAGGCGGAAGTCGGCGAGCAGGACGCCGATCTCGTCGCCGCGCAGCACGCGCCAGCCCTCCGGCGCCGGGATCGCGGCCGCGAGCCGGTCGGCGTCCGGGTCGTTGACGAGCAGCAGGTCGGCGCCGGCGCGCGCGGCGGCGGCGAGCCCCAGGTCGAGCGTGCCCGGCTCCTCGGGGTTCGGCCGCCGGACGGTCGCGAAGTCGGGGTCGGGCTCGGCCTGCTCGCCGACGACCTCCGGCGCGGGGAAGCCGGCGCGCGCGAAGGCCTCGAGGAAGAGGGGCGCGCCGACGCCGTGCAGCGGCGTGTAGACGGCGCGCACGTCGCGGTCGGGGACGTCGGGCAGCGCGGCGAGGATCGCGCGCAGGTACGCCTCGGCGATCTCGTCGCCGACCGCGTCGCCGCCGTCGCCCAGGGGGACGTCGCGCAGCGGCCCGACGGCGGCGATCGCGGCGGCGATCTCCTCGTCGGCGGGCGGCCCGATCTGCGCCCCGTCGCCGAGGTAGACCTTGACGCCGTTGTCGGGCGGCGGGTTGTGGCTCGCGGTGATCATGACTCCGGCCGCGCAGCCCAGCTCGCGCACGGCGAAGGCGAGCAGCGGCGTGGGCGCGAGCGGCGGCAGGCGCAGCGTCCGCAGGCCGGCGCCCGAGAGGACCGCAGCGGCCTCGGCCGCGAAGCGGGCCGAGCCGTGGCGGGCGTCGTGGCCGACGACGACGCCGGCGCGGGCGGCGCCGGGGACGCGGTCGAGCAGGTGGCGCGCGAGCCCCGCCGCGGTCGCGCGGACCGTGGCCCTGTTCATGAGCGCCGGCCCGGCGCCGAGGCGCCCGCGCAGGCCGGCGGTTCCGAAGCTCAGCCCGCCGTCGAAGCGCGCACGCAGCTCGTCGTGCTCGCTTGCGGCGAGGAGTGCGCGCAGCTCGGCGCGCGCCTCGGGATCGGGGTCGTCGGCGATCCAGCGCTCCGCGCGCTCGACGAGCTGGTCGCGATCGGCCTCCACCATGCCGATTCGCGCGTACCCAGGTGTCGAGCGCCTGACCCCCGGGAAAGGGCAGCGGCGTGAACACCGTCGAGCTCATCGCCGCCAAGCGCGACCGTCGCGAGCTCGAGCCGGCGCAGCTGCGCGAGCTCGTCCTCGGCTATGCGCGCGGCGACGTCGCCGATTACCAGATGGCCGCGTTCCTCATGGCCGGGTACATCAATGGGTTCTCGCGCGCCGAGGCCGTCGCCCTGACGGAGGCGATGCTCGACTCCGGCGACCGCCTCGAGCTCTCCGAGCTCTCGGGGCCGACCGTGGACAAGCACTCGACGGGTGGCGTGGGCGACGGCACGACGCTCGTCGTCGCGCCGCTCGCCGCGGCGCTCGGGATGCAGGTCGTCAAGCTCTCCGGCCGCGGCCTCGGCCACACGGGCGGGACGCTCGACAAGCTCGACGCGATCCCCGGGATGCGCACGGAGCTCTCGCGCGAGGAGCTCGTCGCGCAGGTCGAGCGGATCGGCCTCGCCGTCTCCGCGCAGACCGCGGACCTCGTTCCGGCCGACAAGGCGATGTACGCGCTGCGCGACGTCACCGCGACCGTCGACGACGTCGCGCTGATCGCCTCGAGCGTCATGAGCAAGAAGCTCGCCGGCGGAGCGAGCACGATCCTCCTCGACGTCAAGGTCGGCTCGGGGGCGTTCATGAAGGAGCCCGACCGCGCGCGCGAGCTCGCCGAGCTCTGCGTCGCGGTCGGCGAGGAGGACGGCCGGGCGACGGGCGCGGTGGTCACCGACATGAGCCAGCCGCTGGGCGACGCGGTCGGGAATGCGACCGAGGTGCGCGAGGCGATCGAGGTCCTGCGCGGCGAGCGCTCGGGCCGGTTCGCCGACCTCTGCGTCGCGCTCGCGGGCCGCCTCGCCGCGCTCAGCGGGGTCGCCGGCGACGCGG
>DATNGY010000043.1:0-2956 GCA_035605735.1 Solirubrobacteraceae bacterium | reverse complement strand
CTGCCCCTCGCCGAGATCGTCCTCGACTTCTTCGACCAGCTGAAGTCGCGCACGCGCGGCTACGCGTCGCTGGACTACGAGGTCCTCGGGCTGCGCGCGAGCGACCTCGTCAAGCTCGACGTCCTGCTCGCCGGCGACCCGGTCGACGCGCTCTCGATGCTCGTCCACCGCGACAAGGCGTACGGCTTCGGGCGCACGCTGACCGAGCGCCTGCGCGCGAAGATCCCGCGCCAGCAGTACGACGTCCCGATCCAGGCGGCGATCGGCTCGCACATCATCGCCCGCGAGACCGTCAAGGCGTTCCGCAAGGACGTCACGGCCAAGTGCTACGGCGGCGACATTACGCGCAAGCGCAAGCTGCTCGAGCGCCAGAAGCAGGGCAAGCGGCGGATGAAGCAGGTCGGCCGCGTCGAGATCCCGCAAGAGGCGTTCCTCGCCGTGCTCGAGCTCGGCGACGGCGCCGGTGGCTGAGCGCGGGCGGCTGAGCGGCTACTCGCCGAGGACCTTGATGACCAGGCGCTTGCGGCGCCGCCCGTCGAACTCGCAGTAAAAGACGGCCTGCCACGGTCCGAGGTCAAGCCGGCCCTCGGTGACCGGGAGCACGACCTGGTGGTGGACGAGCAGGTTCTTCCAGTGCGCGTCGCCGTTGTCCTCGCCGCCGCGGTGGTGGCGGAAGTCGCCGGGGTCCGGCGACAGCGCGCGGGCGACGTCGTTGGCCGGCGGCCGCCACGACGGCGGCGCGAGCTTGTCGAGCCACTCGAGCGTGTCCTCGAGGATCCCGGGCTCGTCGTCGTTGACCCAGACGCCGGCGGTGATGTGCATGGCGCTGACGAGGACGAGCCCCTCGCGCACGCCGCTCTCCGCGACGGCGTCCTGGACCTCGTCGGTGATGCGGACGAACTCGCGCCGCTCGGGGGTCTCGAAGGTCAGGTAAGCGGTGTGCGAAGCCATGGCGCGAGATGATGCCCGCGATGGACCTCGGGCTGCGCGACAAGGTGTGCGTCGTCACCGGCGCAAGCCGCGGCATCGGCCTGGAGACCGCGCGGCGGCTCGCCGCCGAGGGCGCGCGGGTGCTCATGGTCGCGCGCGACGCGGACGCGCTGCGCCCCGCGGCCGAAGAGGCCGGCGCCGAGTGGCTCGCCGGCGACGTCGCCGACCCGGAGCTCGACGAGCGGATCATCGCGACGTGCGCGGAGCAGATGGGCGGCGTCCACGCGCTCGTCAACAACGCCGGGACGAGCTTCGCGAAGCCCCTCGACGAGCTCACCGACGACGACTGGCAGCAGCAGTGGGAGCTGCACGTCATGGCCCCGTTGCGGCTCATGCGCGCGGCTGCGCCGCGGATGGCCGAGCGCGGCGGTGGGCGCATCGTCAACGTCTGCTCGAGCGCGGGCAAGCGCCCCTCGCTGACGAACGCCGCCTACTCGGTCACGAAGGCGGCCCAGCTCTCGCTCTCGCGCGTGTTCGCCGACGCGTTCGCCGCCCGCGGCGTCCTCGTGAACGCCGTGGCGCCCGGGGCCGTCGCCTCCCCGCTGTGGATGGCGCCCGGCGGCCTCGCCGAGCAGTCGGCGCGGGTCACGGGCGTCTCGCGCGAAGAGGCGCTCGAGGCCCAGCGCGCGAAGATCCCGCTCGGACGGCTCGCCGAGCCGGAGGAGATCGCCGACGTCATCGCGTTCCTGTGCTCGGAGCGGGCGAGCACGGTCACCGGAGCGGCGTGGTCGGTCGACGGCGGCACCTTCGCCGCGATCATCTAGCTGGATCGTGCATCGAGCGGAGGGGGCCGTCCCGTGAGTGGTCCATTCGGCGTCGATATGACGCCTTCGGGACCACTCGGGCTCGAAACGGCGCGCGGCCGCCGCCCGCAAGCGAGCAACCTCCCTCGAAGCCCGTAGCCCCGATCGCTGACCCCGCGGGCCCCACGTGCGCGCGGGTCGTGGGATCAACCATCGGCGAGCGCGCCGGCGAGCCGGCGGACGCCCTCGCGCAGCGCGTCGGGCGACGCCGCGCCGAACGTCAGGCGAAGATGCGGGGCGGGCGCGTCGGCCGGGAACCACGCGCGGCCGGGGAAGAGGACGACGTCGCGGCGGGCGGCCGCGGCAACCACCGCGGCGTCGTCGTCGCCGTCGGGCAGCCGGACCCACAGGTGCAGACCGCCGGCCGGCGGCGCCGCGGGGACGAGGTCGGGCGCGTGAGCCGCCAGGGCGGCGAGCAATGCGTCGCGGCGCTCGCGCAGTCCGGCGCGCAGCCGCCGGAGATGGCGACGCCACGAGGGCGAGGAGACGAGCTCGAGCGCCGCCTCCTGGAGCGGTCCCGCGACGAAGAAGTCGTCGACGATGCGCGCCCCGCGCAGTCGTGCGCCGGCGGCGCCGCGCGCGCCGATCCCGGCAACGCGCAGGCCCGGCGCGGCCGACTTCGTGAGCGACCGCAGGTAGACGACGTGCCCGTGCTCGTCCTCGGCCGCGAGCGGCGCGGGCGCGTCGCCGTCGATGGCGAAGTCGCGCGCCCAGTCGTCCTCGACGAGGAACGCGCCGGCGCCGGCGAGCGCCTCGAGCACCGCCCCACGGCGCTCGCGGGCGAGCGTGGCCCCGGTGGGATTCGCGTACAGCGGCTGGGCGTAGGCGACGCGTGCGCCGGTCCGCGCGAGCGCGGCGCGCAGCAGATCGGGGCGCAGGCCCGAGTCGTCGGTGGGCACGGCGACCACGCGCAGGCCGGCCGCGCGGGCAGCCGCGATCGCTCCCAGGTATGTGGGCGACTCGAGCAGGATCGCGTCGCCCGGGGCGGCGAGGGCCCGGAAGGCCGTCGCGAGCGCCGCCTGGCCGCCGGGGCAGACGACGACGTCGTGGGCGCGCAGGCGCCCGCGGGCCTCGCGCGCGAACCACGCGCGCAGCTCGTCGCGGCCCTCGACGGCGCCGCGGTCCCACGCGCCGGGGCGCCGCGCGGCGCGCGCGAGCGCGGC
>DATNGY010000042.1:0-3641 GCA_035605735.1 Solirubrobacteraceae bacterium | reverse complement strand
TACCAGCAGCGCCTCAGCGCCGGCGCACGTCGACGAGGGCGAGGCGATCGTCGCCGCCCTTGATCGACGCCTCGAAGACCTGCCCGACGCCGCGCACGTAGACCTTGCGATCGACGACGCCGGGCTCGAGCCGCGTGAACTCGCGCGTCCGCATCGCCCGCCGCGAAAAGACGGCCGGAGTGCGCACCCGCGCGCGCAGGCTCACGATCGTGAACGCGTCCTCGGCGTGTCCGCGGTAGTACTCCTGCAGGCCGGTGGTCCCGACCCGGGGGTGGGCGGGCATGTAGATGCCGGCCCGGGCGCCGCGGACGCCCGCCGTCCACGACCCTTCGCGGCTCTTGACGCGGCCGCGCCGATCGAGGGTCGCGGTGTTCTCGCCGAAGTACCAGACGTTGCCGGCCCTGTCCTGCGCGTACCAGTCCTCGGTCCGCTCGGCGAGCCGACCGCGATGGAAGACGATGTCGCGGATGACCGTGCAGCGCACGCCCTGGATGACCTTCGTGCGCCGGGTGACCGTGAAGAGCTGGCGCGCGGGCTGGCCGTCCTCGACGCCGCGGTACTCGTAGACGGCCCCGCGGCGCAGCGGGAACCACGGGTTCGTGACGCGGGTGGCGAAGCGCGCCGGGACGGGCGGCGGAAGCGGTGGGGGTGCGTACATCGCAAGCATGGGCGCAACGCTCCCAGGCAGACATGAACAGCACCTGACGCCGGTCTTCACCCCCGGTTCATCTCGCAGCCGCGAGACTCGCGCCATGCGCGTGCTCGTCGTCGAGGACCAGCCGCGGATGGCCAGCGTCATCCGGCGCTCCCTCGAGAAGGTCGGCCTCGCCGCCGACGTCGCTCCCGACGGCGAGCAGGCGCTGGGGATGGCCGCGGCGGTCGACTACGACACGATCGTGCTCGACGTCATGCTCCCCGGGCGCTCGGGCTTCGAGGTCTGTCGCGAGCTGCGCGATCGCGGCGTCTGGGCCCCGGTCCTCATGCTCACCGCGCGCGACGCGGTCGAGGATCGCGTCGCCGGCCTGGACAGCGGCGCCGACGACTACCTCGTCAAGCCCTTCGCGCTGGCCGAGCTGCACGCGCGGCTGCGCTCGCTCGCGCGCCGCGGCGGGCCGCCACGGCCGGCGGTGCTCGAGGTCGGCGACCTGCAGCTCGACCCGGCGCGGCGCGAGGTGCGTCGCGGGGGCGTCGAGATCGAGCTCTCGGCCAAGGAGTTCGCGGTCCTGGAGACGCTCATGCGCCGCCCCGGCGAGGTCCTGTCGCGGCTCGAGCTCATCGAGAGCGCGTGGGATCTCGCCTACGAGTCGCGCTCCAACGTCATCGACGTCTACGTCCGCCGGCTGCGCGAGAAGGTCGACCGCCCGTTCGGGCGCAGCTCGATCGAGACCGTCCGCGGCGCGGGCTACCGCCTGGGCACCGGCGAGGGCGCATGACGCGTGTCCCGATCCGCGTGCGCGTCGCGGCCGCGTTCGCGGTCGCGATGGCCCTCGTCCTCCTCGGGACCGGCGTGTTCCTCTACGGCCGCCTCGGTCACGATCTCGCCGGCGCCCTCGACCAGGACCTGCGCCTGCGCGCGCAGGACCTCTCAGCGCTCGTCCGGGAGCCGGGACGGACGCTCGCGGCCACCGCTCAGGGCCGCCTCGTCGAGCGCGGCGAGAGCTTCGCCCAGCTCGTCGACGGCGACGGCCGGGTGCTCGACGCGACGCCGCCGATCGGCGCGCACGCGCTCATCGACGCCGCCCAGTGGCAGGCGGCGGCGCGGACGGCGCGCTTCTTCGACGTCCCGGGCGTGCCCGGCCTCGACGAGCCGGCGCGGCTGCTCGCCACGCCGCTCGCGCGCGACGGGCGTCGGCTGGTGCTCGTCGTCGGCGCGACGCGCGAGAACCGTGCCGAGGCGCTGCGCAGCCTGCGCACCGAGCTGCTCGTCGCCGGGCCGGTCGCGCTCGTGCTCGCGACCGCGCTCGGATTCGCGCTCGCCGGCACCGGGCTGCGGGCGGTCGAGACGATGCGCCGCCGCGCCGCCGAGATCTCGGCCGACCGCCCGGGCCGGCGGCTGCCCGTGCCGGCGACCGGCGACGAGCTCGAGCGCCTCGGGGCGACGCTGAACGCGATGCTCGCGCGGCTCGAGGCCGCGCTCGAGCGCGAGCGCGGGTTCGTCGCCGACGCCGGCCACGAGCTGCGTACGCCGCTCGCGCTCCTGCGCGCCGAGCTCGACTTCGCCCTGCACCACGCCGAAGACGACGCCGAGCTGCGCGCGGCGCTGCGCGAGGCCAGCCAGGAGACCGACCGGCTCGTGCAGCTCGCGAGCGACCTGCTGCTGCTCGCCGGCACCCAGGACGGGCGGCTCGCGCTGCGCCTCGACGACGTCGCCGCCCGCGAGCTCCTCGAGAGCGCCCGCACCCGCTTCGCGTGGCGGGCCGAGCAGGACGGGCGGGCGCTCGCGGTCCTCGCTCCCGGAGGCCTCGTCCTGCGCGGCGACCGCCTGCGCCTGGAGCAGGCGCTCGGCAACCTCGTCGACAACGCTCTGCGCCACGGCGACGACCGCATCGTGATCGAGGCCCGCGCGGCCGATGACCGCGTCGAGCTCCACGTCCGCGACGACGGCCCCGGACTGGCGGCGGAATTCGTCCCCCGCGCGTTCCAGCGCTTCACCCGCGCCGACCCGAGCCACGCGGGCGAGGGCGCGGGTCTCGGGCTGGCCATCGTCGACGCGATCGCCCGCGCGCACGGCGGCGTGGCCCGCGCCGCAGGCGCCGACGTGTGGCTCGAGCTGCCCGCGGGCGACCGCAGCGCCGTGGCCGCCCGGCTCTAGCATGGACGCCCGTGGCGGTCACACGGCGCATCGAGCCCTGGAGCGAGCTGCTCGCCGAGGGCCGCGCCGACGCGCGCCTCGTCCGCGAGGCGTTCGAGGGCCCACGCGAGCCCGAGCTCCTGCCCATCCCCTCCGACCTGCACCCGGCCGTCCGCGAGGGGCTGCGGGCCGCGGGCATCGAGGCGCTCTTCTCCCACCAGGCCGAGGCGCTCGAGTCGGCTTGGGAGGGGACGACGATCGTGACCACCGGCACGGCGTCGGGCAAGTCGCTGTGCTTCAACCTGCCGGCGCTCGAGGTCCTGTGCACCGACGCCCGGGCGCGCGCGCTGTACCTGTATCCGACGAAGGCGCTCGCGCAGGACCAGGCGCGCGCGCTGAACGCGTTCGGGCTGCACCGCCAGGTGCGCCCGGCGATCTACGACGGCGACACGCGCCGCGAGGAGCGCGCCGCGATTCGCCGGCGGTCGAACGTCGTGCTCACCAACCCCGACATGCTGCACGTCGGGATCCTGCCCAACCACCGCGCGTGGGGCGACTTCTTCGCGAACCTCGCGGTCGTCGTCGTCGACGAGGCGCACGTCTACCGCGGCGTGTTCGGCGCCCACGTCGCCAACGTGCTCCGCCGGCTGCGGCGCGTCGCGGCGGCGTATGGCACGACGCCGCGCTTCCTGCTGGCCAGCGCGACGATCGCGAATCCCGCCGAGCTCGCCGAGCGGCTGACGGGCCTCGAGGACGTGCGCCTCGTCGACCGCGACGGCTCCCCGAGCGCACGCCGCCAGATCGCGATGTGGAACCCGCCCGTGGTCGACGAGGCGCTCCAGTTGCGGCG
>DATNGY010000041.1:0-3730 GCA_035605735.1 Solirubrobacteraceae bacterium | reverse complement strand
GCTTCGGCGCGAGCGCTCCGGGCCAGCTCGCCCTCGAGAAGCTCGGGATCAACCCCGACCACGTCGTCGAGGTCGCGTGGGTGTGGACGCACGACTCGGTCGGCCTCGGCGAGGACGGCCCGACCCACCAGCCGGTCGAGCATCTCGCCGCGCTGCGCGCGATCCCGGAGCTCGTCGTCCTCCGCCCCGGCGATGCGACCGAGACCGCGGGCGCGTGGCGCGTGATCCTCGAGGACCTCGACGGCCCGGCCGCGCTCATCCTCTCCCGCCAGGATCTGCCGGTCCAGTCCGGCGCGACCTTCGACGGCGTCGCGCGAGGCGCCTACGTGCTGCGCGACGCCGAGGATCCGGCGGTCAGCATCGTGGCCACCGGCTCGGAGCTCTGGGTCGCCCAGGCGGCGGCCGACAAGCTCGGCGACGAGGGCGTCGCGGCCCGCGTCGTCTCGATGCCCTCGTGGGAGCTCTTCGCCGACCAGGACGAGGGCTACCGCGACGAGGTCCTGCCGCCGGGGCTGCCGTCGGTCTCCGTCGAGGCCGGCATCTCGATGGGCTGGGAGCGCTGGGTCGACCGCAGCGTGTCGATCGAGCGCTTCGGCGCGAGCGCTCCGGGCCAGCTCGCCCTCGAGAAGCTCGGGATCAACCCCGACCACGTCGTCGAGGTCGCGCGGGAGCTGCTCGCGGTCGTGCAGACCTAACCGGCCGGCAGCGCCTCGATCGGGCACGTCGGACCGCGGGCCGCGGCCAGGCGGCGGTCCGTCGTCACGAGGACGGCCTGGAGGGCCTCTGCGAGCGCCACGTACATCGCGTCCCAGCCGCGGACGGCGTCGCGAAGCTCCCATGCCCGGGCGAGCAGGAGGCGGTGCCCGAAGCGCTCGCCGGGCCAGGCCGCGAGATCCTCGACGGCCTGCGTCGCCTCGGTGCGGTCGAGGCGGCCACGCAGGTGCTCGCGGCGGACGACCCCGAACACCTCGACATCCACGATGTGCGGAGCCGCATGGTCGTCGTCGGCGGCCAGCCGCTCGCGGATCGCCTCGGCGCGCGGCGCTCCGATCAACACCTCGCACAGGCATGAGGCGTCAACCACCAGCATCCGGCCACGGTCCGCGCTGCTCGTCCAGCGCCGCCCGAATCTCGGCGCGGCTCACCGGGGACGAGCGTCGCCGGGTGCGCGCGAGCCACGCCGCCACGCTGGGCCGGGCGGCCAGGCGCGTCGCCTCGGCGCGCAGCAGCTCGGGCACGCTCACACCCGCTTCGGCCGCCCGCCGGGCCAGGCTCGCGTAGACCTCGTCATCGAGATCCCGGATCTGCACGGTCTTCGGCACGGGATGACCTTACCATGCGCGATTGCATCGGTGCATGCATGAGCGCATCGCGGCGTCCCGGCCGGGTCGACCTCGTCAGTCAGCCCGCCACCGTGACGTGGATCGCGCCGGGCTCGCGGACCCACGCGATCTCGTTCAGCGCGGTGAGGCGGTCGAGGACGAACTGGAAGGCGCGCGCCTGCCGGCGCGAGCGATAGGCGCGCGCGACGTCGAAGGCCCAGCCCGTCGTGTGCAGCGAGAAGCCGAGCGTGGCCTCGCGGTTGCGCGTGCGGAGAACGTCCTGGTAGCGCTCGTCGCGCACCGTGCTCGTCACCGTGAGCGGGGCGGTGCCCGCGATCCGCTCGACGGCCGCGCCGATCGCTTCGAGCATCGCCAGCGCACGCGGGCGCAGCGCGCGGTAGAGCTCCGCGTCGGCGCCGACGCGGTGAGCGAGCTCGCCCATCCGCGGGTCGATCCGCAGGCCGTTCTCCCGCAGCCCGTCCGGGTCGAGGGCGGCGAGCGCCCCGTCTTCGCGGGCGGCGCGCACCGCGTCGGGGTCGGCGAACGCGGGCGTGTCGTCCTCGGGGTGCAGGACCTCCTCGGCGGAGGCCTTCGCGGTCTGCTCGTCGGCGAGGATCGCCAGCGCGTCGGGGTCGGCGCGGAAGCGGCGCATGATCTCCTGCGCCGCGCGCACGCGCCAGAGGTAGGTCGCGGAGTCGTCGCCGAGCGCGGCGAGGATCGCAGCGGCGCGGGCGTGGCGCACGGGCGAGACGTCGAAGTACAGCTGCGCGTAGGGGACGTCGGAGCGTCCGTAGGCGCGCAGCGCTCGCTGGAGGTTGCCGATGCCCATGTGGTAGCTCTCGAGCGCGAGATCGTCGCGGCCGAGCGTGCGCCGAGCCAGGACGAGGTAGCGGGCGGTCGCCTCGAGCGCCTTGCGCGGGTCGAAGCGCTCGTCGACGACGCGGCGCCGACGCTCGCGCGCGGCGACGTGGCGCCCGCGGGCGATGCCCTCCGTGAGGCGCCTGCTCGCGGCCACGTCGATGCGCATGCCCAGCAGGTCGCGGCCGGTCTCGGCGACGATCTGCGTGAGCCCGGCCGCGCCCTCGAGGTTGCGCGAGGCCTGCGCGTCCGGTCGCCCGGCCGACTCGAGGAAGACGATCGCCTCGAGCGTGGCCGCGTCGAGGCCGTGGCGGGCGGCGACCGCGTCGACGAGCGGTCGCCAGCGCGCCGTGCGCTCGGCCGTCGCGCGCGCGCCGCCTGGGCTCTTGGCGTAGAGGACGTGGGCGAGGCCGGCGGCGGCGCGGCGCTCGAGCTCGGCGCGGCGGGACGGCTCGTAGGGCGCCAGCGGGTCGGGCACCACGGCCCCGGCCGCCGCGCCGCCGCGATCGTGACCGCGGGTGAGGAGCACCGAGCCCACGACTCCCGCCGCCAGCGCGACGACGATGACGGCGGCGAGTCGGCGGCGCATCCGCCTTCCACCCTAGGGTCCCGGCTCGTGCGGGTGCTCCGCTACGACGACCTGAGCGAGCGCGTCGGCCTGGACGACGACATCCTCGTCGAGGGCGACTGCGCCGACGTCATGCCCCGCCTCCCCGCGGGCGCCTTCGACCTCGTCTACCTCGACCCGCCGTTCAACACCGGCCGGCGGCGCGAGCGCCGCACGCTGCGCACCACGGCCGACCCGGCGGGCGACCGCACGGGCTTCGCCGGGCGCCGCTATCGCACGGAGGTGCTGGCGACGGCCGCGTTCGCCGACGCCTTCGACGACTATCTCGGCTTCCTCGGGCCGCGCCTGCTCGCGGCCTTTGCGCTCCTCGCCGAGCACGGGACGCTCTACGTGCACCTCGACCCGCGCGAGGCGCACTACGTCAAGGTCTTCCTCGACGCGGCGCTCGGGCGCGAGCGGTTCCTCAATGAGCTCGTCTGGGCCTGGGACTTCGGCGCCAAGACGCGCCGCCGCTGGCCCCCGAAGCACGACACGATCCTCGTCTACGTCAAGGACCCGGCGGCCTACCACTTCGACGACTCCGAGGTCGAGCGCGTGCCCTACCTGGCGCCGGGGCTCGCAGGGCCCGAGAAGGCGGCCCGCGGCAAGCGCCTCACGGATACGTGGTTCCACACGATCGTCCCCACGAACGGCGCCGAGAAGACGGGCTGGCCGGCGCAGAAGCCCGAGGGGATCCTGCGCCGGATCGTCGCCGCCTCCTCGCGTCGCGGCGGCTGGTGCCTGGATCCGTTCGCGGGCTCGGGCACGCTCGGGGCCGCCGCGCGCGGGCTCGGGCGGCGGTTCGTGCTCGTCGACGCGTGCGCCGAGGCCGTCGGCGTCGCGCGGCGGCGTCTCGACGGCGCCTGAGCGCTGGGCGCGCGCCGTCAGCAAGCGCACCAGCGGCGCCGAGTGGGTACGTTGAGGCCGTGCCCGCGCCGCCTCG
>DATNGY010000040.1:0-2971 GCA_035605735.1 Solirubrobacteraceae bacterium | reverse complement strand
CCGGAGGCGACCGCCGTGCGCCGGCGGTCGGGGTCGACCGCCACGTTCATGAGGTGCCAGATCATGTCGTAGCGCGAGCAGATCAGGTAGCCGACGAGCCGGCCGTCGCGGCGGGCCGCGAGGCAGATCCCGCTCGGCTTGGAGAGCTCGAGCACGAACATCGCGAGCGACCACGGCGTCGGGAACGCGCGTCGCTCGATCGCGATGACCTGGGGCAGGTCCGCGTAGGTCAGGCGGCGGATTTCGAGGTCGGCGACGGTGCTCATCGTGCGTCCGGACGCGGCCGCGGCCGGGCGTCGGGCGCCCGCACGTACTCCGGGACGAGCGCGTCGCGGTCGACCGGGGGCGCATCGCGGGCGAGCCGGCAGATCGCGAGGGCGCTGACCTGGTGCAGCGCGGAGCCGTCCGCCGGGACCGCAACGGCCGCCGGCTCGAGCTGGTCCCGAAAGCGTACCGCCCCGTCCCCCACGGCCAGCCACGGTCCGGCCTCGACGGGGGCGAGCTCGGGCAGGCGCTCGGGGGCGACGGCGACGGGCGCGCCTGCGGGACGGCCGGCGAGGAACGCCGCGGCGAAGGCCTCGCCGCGGCGCGCATCGAGGACCGCGAGCACGGCCCGCCGCCCGCCGGCGGCGGCGGCCAGCGCGCGCAGCGTCGAGACCCCGACGAGCTCGGCGCCCGCGGCCTGCGCGAGCGCGCGCGCGGTGGCGACGCCGATGCGCAGTCCAGTGAACGTCCCCGGGCCGACGCCGACGGCGATGCGCGCGACGTCGGCGAAGCCGGCCCCGCCGGCCGCCAGCGCGTCGCGGGCGAGCGGCAGGAGCAGGCGGGCGTGACCGGGCCGCTCGCCGCGGGCGGGGTCGTGGCGGCGCTCGATACCCAACTCGCCCCGCTCGGGGGCACAGGCGGGCGCGCCTGCGGCGGGCAGCACCGCCACGACGGTCGCGGGCGTGGCCGTGTCGAAGCCGAGGATCACGGCTCGACTGTCACGCGCCGGCGGTCCGCGCCGAGGTGCTCGAGGCGCACCCGCGCCGCCACGCGCGCGCGCACGGTCGGCGCGAGCTCGCCCTCGCCGTGCTCGGGCCACTCGACGAAGGCGACGCGGTCAGGGCCGAGCTCGTCGTCGAGCAGCTCGGGCTCCTCGTCGCGCAGCCCGTCCAGGCGGAAGAGGTCGAGGTGCGAGACGGGGACCGCACCGTCCTCGTAGCGGCGCGCGATCGTGAACGTCGGGCTCGTCACGGGCCCCTGAACGCCGAGCGCGCGCGCCGCGCCGCGCACGAACGTCGTCTTGCCGGTGCCGAGCTCGCCCGATACGAGAACGACGTCACCGGGCCGCAGCCCTCGGGCGAGTGCGGCGGCGAGCGCCTCGGTCTCGGCCGGGGACGCGGTCTCAGCGACGGTCGCGCGGCGCACGGCGCATGAGCACCAGGCCGGCGCCGAGCAGCGCGAACCCGAGCACCGCCAGCGGCACGAGGTCGAAGCCGGTGCGCGGCAGCTGGCCGGCGCTCGCGCTCGCGCCCGCGACCTGCCCCGCGCCGGTCGAGCCCGCGGTGGCGCCCTGGGTCCCCGAGGACGACGTGGTGCCCGAGGACGACGACTGGCTCGGCGTGACCGACTGCGAGGGCGTCGCGGACTGCGGCGAGGACGACGAGGACCCCGAGCTCGACGATCCCGACGAGCCCGAGGAGCCGCCCGAGCCTCCGCCGCCGGACTGCCCGGAGCCGGCGAACGGGTCCTGGTACTGATCGTCGCCCGCGCCGCTCTGGGCCAGCGCGGCGGGCGGGGCGACGGCGACGACGAGCGCGACGACGAGCGCGACGAGGGGACGAACTCCGATCACGCGGCGCGATGCTAGCGAGGCGTGTCTCCGAAGGGCGCCGGGCGGGCCGGGCGAGCCTGGTACCGTCGCGCCGGCGATGGCGCGTCGGAGGCGCGAGATCCAGGAGATGATCCTTCGCTCCGAGTCCGGCAAGGCCGCCGGGCTGGCCGCGGCGACGCTCGCCAACAACGCGCTGCAGCTCGTCTTCACGGTCATCTTCACGCGCGTGCTCGGCCCGACGGACTACGGCACGCTCGCCGCGCTGGTCTCGGCCTTCCTGATCCTCTACGTGACTGGACAGGCCGTGCAGGTGGCGGCTGCGCGGGAGGCGGCGCTCGACCGGCTCGGCCACGCCGAGATCCTGCGCGCGACGCTGCGCTCGTGGATCCAGCGCCTGCTCGTGGCGCTCGTCGCCGTCACGGCGGTGTCGATCGTGCTGCGCGCCCAGCTCGCCGCGCTGATGGGGGTCGACGAGGCGCCGTGGGCCGCGGCGGCGATCCCGCCGATGGGCGTGCTCTGGATGCTCCTGTGCCTGCAGCGCGGCGCGTTCCAGGGCCTGCGCACGTACCGGCCGGTCGCGATCTCGATCGTGGGCGAAGCCGCCGGGCGGCTCGTCTGCAGCCTCGTGCTCGTGGCGGCTGGGCTCGGGGTCGCCGGCGCGCTCCTCGGCGCGCCGCTCGCGTTCGTGCTCGTCGCGCTGTGGCTCGAACGCGAGCTGCAGCGGCGCATCGGGCCGCTGAACGTCGTCGACGCCCCGTTGCGGACGTTGCGGTCACTGGTCGGCGACGGCTGGGTGGCGATCGTCGGCCTGCTCCTGCTCGCGTCGCTGCAGAACATCGACGTCATCGTCGCCAAGCACACGCTCGACGGCGACGAGGCCGGCTCGTACGCGGCCGCGGCCGTCGCGGCCAAGGCGATCGTCTGGGTCGCGATCGGGGTCGGCCTGCATCTCCTGCCCGAGGCGACGCGGCGCGCGGCCGCGGGGCTCGACCCGCGGCCGGTGCTGCTGCGCGCGCTCGGGATCGTCGGGGTGGTGGCCGCGCCGGCCCTGCTCATCTTCGCCGTCGCGCCGCGCCTGCTGCTCCGGGTCGCCTTCGGCCCCGACCTGACGCGCGCCTCCGACGCGCTGCTGCCGCTCGGCGCGGCGATGACGCC
>DATNGY010000039.1:0-6108 GCA_035605735.1 Solirubrobacteraceae bacterium | reverse complement strand
CACGTGGATGCGCCCGCCCTCGAAGCCGGCCAGCGCGGCGTCGCGCGCGACATCGTCGACTCGCTCACGCTCGGGATCCCGGCGACGCCGAGGAGCGCGCTGACCTCGCCCTCGTGCATCGCGCCCCGCCCGCTCAACGATGGGTCCTCCTCGTGCAGGGCGAGCACCCCGCCGCACAGGCGCTGGTACTGAAGCGCGCGGCGCAGCACGCCCGCGGAGGCCACGGCCCGGCCGTCGTCGGTGAACCCCAGCGCACCGAGCGCGCGCAGCTCGGCCATCTCCGTCAGCTCGTCCCCGCGCAGGCCGCGCGTGATCGCGGCGAGGAACGCGACCGGGACGCGCGCGTCGCGCGCCGCCGCGTCGCGCAGCGAGCGCAGCACCGGGCCCGAGTCGACGACGGGATCGGTGTTGGGCATCGCGACGACCGCGCAGAAGCCGCCGGCCGCCGCCGCCCGCGTGCCCGTCTCGAGGTCCTCCTTGTGCTCCTGGCCCGGCACGCGCAGGTGGACGTGCGGATCGGTAAACGCGGGCATGAGATGACGGCCCGCGCCGTCGACGACCTCCCCGCCTGGGGGTGCCGGGAGCGTGTCCGGCGCCCCGAGCTCGGCGACGACGCCGCCGCGCACGACGACGTCGGTGGGGCCGTCGAGGGCTTCGCGGGGGTCGAGCACGTGCGCGCCGCGCACGAGCACGTCCGCCGGGGCCGCCGGCGCGCGGACGAGCGGGTCGGCCGCCATCAGGCCACCGGCTCGCGCTGGCGCTCGGGGCTGCGCGCGCCGGCGAGCACCTCGAAGAGGACGGCCATGCGGACGACGACGCCGGCCTCGACCTGCGCCGTGATGACCGACTGGGGCGAGTCGACGACCTCTCCGGAGAGCTCCACGCCGCGGTTGACCGGGCCGGGGTGCATGAGGACCTGGCGCGGGCGCAGCCGGCGGCCGTTGATCTGGAACGTCGCGGCGTACTCGCGCAGGGTCGGCACGAACGCCTGGTCCATGCGTTCGTTCTGCATCCGGAGCGCGTAGACGACGTCGGCCTCGGCCAGCTCGTCGAGCGAGAAGCGCACATCGCAGCCGAGCGCCTCGATCCCGCGCGGCACGAGCGTCGGCGGGCCGGCGACGGTCACGCGCGCGCCCATCCGCTGGAAGGCGAGAATGTTCGAGCGCGCGACGCGCGAGTGCAGGACGTCGCCGACGATCCAGATCCGCAGGTCGTCGAGGGCGCCGAAGCGCCGGCGCAGCGTATGGACGTCGAGCAGTGCCTGGGTCGGGTGCTCGCGCTTGCCGTCGCCGGCGTTGACGACCGCCGCTGGCGTCCAGCGCGAGACGAGGTCGGCCGCCCCGGCCCACGGCGTGCGGACGACGATCGCGTCGGGCTTATGAGCGTTGAGCGTCAGGATCGTGTCCTTGAGCGACTCGCCCTTCTCGACGGCCGAGCCGCTCGAGGCGAACGACACGACGTCGGCGCTCAGGCGCTTGGCCGCGAGCTCGAAGGACGACCGCGTCCGCGTCGAGGCCTCGTAGAACAGCGTCAGCACCGTGCGCCCGCGCAGGGCGGGCACCTTCTTGATCTCGCGGTCGGCGACCTCGGCGAACGCCGTCGCCCGGTCGCAGATGCGCTCGATCGCCGCGCGATCGAGGTCCTCGATCGAGAGCAGGTGGCGCATCACGCGCGAACCTCCGCGAGCGCGGTGATCGTGACCTCGTCGGCCCCGTCGAGCTCGGCGACGTGGACGTTGACGCGCTCGGCCTGCGCCGTCGGCAGGTTCTTGCCGACGTAGTCGGGGCGGATGGGGAGCTCGCGGTGGCCGCGGTCGGCGAGGACCGCGAGCTGCACCCGCGCCGGGCGCCCGTAGTCGAAGAGCGCGTCGATCGCAGCTCGCACCGTGCGCCCCGTGAACAGGACGTCGTCGACGATGACCACGTCGGCGCCGTCGACGGCGAAGTCGAGGTGGCTCGAATGGACGACCGGCGCATCGCCGTGGCGACCGACGTCGTCGCGGTAGAAGGAGATGTCGAGGTCGCCGAGCGGGACCGCCTCGTCGAGCAGCTCGCCGAGCAGCGCCCGCAGCCGCGCGGCGAGCACGGCACCGCGGCGATGGATACCGACGAGGGCGAGCCGGTCCGGCTCGGGGTGCTTCTCGACGATCTCGTGGGCGATCCGGACCAGAGTCCGGCGCACGTCGTCGGCGTCGAGGACGACCTTCTCTTCGGGCATCGAGTCCTTCCTGGCCTCACGGGACCGGGTTAAAGGAGGCGATCAGCAGCCTACCAGCGCCGTGCGGACGGACCGCGGGCCTATGTCGCGGGTGGGTTCTATTCGTCGTTCGGCTCCTCTCGGTCGTGCTTGCCCAGCTCGTCCTCGGAGAACTCGTCGATGACGTCGTCGAGCATCTGGAGCGAGGGCCGCCACTCGACGCGGCTGCGCGACGATCTGAGGGCATCCATGTCCAGCAGCCCTCGCCGGCGCGCGTTCTCAAACGTCGCTCGCAGCTCGTCGCGGCTCAGCTCCTCGGCGAGGTCGACGAGCGTGCGCGCGACGCTGGTCACGCGCAGACCGCCCGGTAGCGTGACGACGTCATCCGGGTGCAGATCGGGCGCGCGATGGACGACGACGCCGTCGGGATCGGCCTGGCTCTGCGGATCCTCGGGCGATCCCGCGACGGTGACGTGGATGGGCGGTTCGCCGGCTGTGCTCATGTCCGAAGCCTGCCAGGCCGCGTGTAACAGGACAGGCGCGGTTTGTTCAAATTCGGCACAGTTTCTGTGCATTTTGTGACCGCGGCCTTGCCTGGGGCGAGGCGTCCGTCGCGTCGGATGGCTCCGCGACGTTCGCTCATGCGTGGCGCACGATCGTGCGCGTTCCCCCAAGCTGCGGCGGGAGACACCGCTCACGTTTGACGAGCCGCTGGCACGCCAAGCCGGCGCGGCGCGGAGGGTCGGGACGCGACGGAGCCGCGGCAACGGCGAGTTCGCTGACCCGGTACCGGCGCGCCCCGCGGGATCGACGACGCCGACCGCTCCCGCGCGCGCTGTCAGGCCGGCGCCGGCTCCGCGCCCCAGCGCACGAGCTCGGGCTCGCCGCGCTCGGGGAACGGGAGCTCGATCGTGTCGAAGTCACGCGGGACCTCGGTGCGCTCGAAGACTGCGCGCGCCTCGTCGCGGATCTCGCCGCCCGTGTAGCGCGTCGACAGGTGCGTGAGCGCGAGCAGGCGGACGCCGGCGTCGCGGGCCGTCTCGGCCGCCTGGCGCGCGGTCGAGTGCCCGGTCTCGGCGGCGCGCTCGCGCTCTGACTCCGCGAACGTGGCCTCGTGGACGAGGAGGTCGGCGCCCTCGGCGGCGGCGACGATCATCGCGCAGGGCGCCGTGTCGCCGGAGAAGACGATCCGCCGGCCGGGGCGCTCGGGCCCGATGACCTGGTCGGGCCGGACGCCGTTGACCTCCTCGCCGGCCTGCAGGCGACCGAAGTCGGGGCCGAAGGGCACGCCGAGGCGCTGGGCGAGCTCGGCGTCGAAGCGCCCCGGGCGGCGGTCCTCCACGAGCGCGAAGCCGAGCGCGCGCCCGCGGTGGCGGACGTTGAACGCGTCGACCTCGAAGCCGTCGAACTCGACCGCGTCGCCCGCCTCGAGCTCGGCGACGCGGAACGGGAACCGCAGGCGCCCGTAGACCGGACGCATCGCGCGCATGAGCTCACCTGTGCCGGGCGGCCCGTAGACCGCGAGCTCGGCTTCGCGGTCGCGCAGGTCGAAGGACTTGAGCATCCCCGGCAGCCCGAGCCAGTGGTCGACGTGGAGGTGCGTGAGGAAGACGGCGCCGACGTCGGCCAGGCCGACCGTGGTCAGCAGCTGGCGCTGGGTGCCCTCCCCGCAGTCGACGAGCAGGCGATCGCCCCCACGGCGGACAAGCAGCGCCGGCAGCCCGCGGCGCGCCGTCGGGACCGAGCCGGCCGTGCCGGCGAAGAACACCGAGAGGTCCATCCGCGTCCGAGGATAGTTTCGCGCGTCGTGCCGGGCCTGATCCGCGAGTTCCGCTCCTTCGTGCTGCGCGGCAACCTCGTGGACCTCGCGGTCGCCGTGGTCATCGGCACCGCGTTCGGCGCCGTCGTCAGCGCCTTCGTCAAGGACATCGTGACGCCGCTGATCGCCGCGGTCGGCGGCAAGCGCGACTTCAGCGGCCTCGACTTCACGATCAACGGCAGCCGCTTCGCCTACGGCGATTTCATCAACGCGGTGACCTCGTTCCTCATCAGCGCCGCCGTCGTCTTCTTCCTCGTGGTCAAGCCCGCCAACGCCCTCATGCAACGCGCGCGCACGCAGCGCGACGTCGAGTCCGAGACGCGCACGTGCCCCGAGTGCTTGAGCGAGATCCCGCGCGCCGCGACGCGCTGCTCGTTCTGCACGACCGAGGTCCCGCCGCCGGCGGCGGCGGCGGCCGAGCCGGCCTGAGCTCCCCCGGCCCGCGTCGCCCGGCTGCGGGCTCAGCGCCGGCGACGACGGTACGCAACCGCGCGATGTCGGATCGCCCGCACGACGACTCCCCCGGCCCGACCGTCTAGAGCCCCCGGTAGTTGCCCACCCGCGCCGACCACAGCCCTTCCAGGCGACCGACCAGCCTCTTCCCCGCGCGCTCGGGCTCGGCACCGATCACGGTGAGCGTCTCGAGCACCGCCCCGCGAACCGTCTCGGGCGGCGCCTCCGGATCGTTGCTGCACGCGTCGCGTCAGGCGCGGCTCAGGCAAGCCCGAGCTCGCGCCTCACTTCGTCCAGCAAGTGAACCCGGCCGGCTCGTACGTCCGCCTCGCTCTCGCGAAGCGCCTCGATCGCCTCCTCGTCCTCGAGCACCTCGAGCGTCTCGGCCGGCGTCTCGTACCCCTCGCTCCACAGGACCACCGCGGCGGGGCGCCCGTTGCGGTGATGACGACATGCGCGTGCCGCGCGTTCACCTCATCGAGCAGCTCCGTGAAGCTCGCGCGCGCCTCCGTGAAACGGGACCGTCTTGGCCACGGTGGATGGTGATTCTGCAAACTGCTGAACGCGCCCTGAGGATCGAACCTGCGACCTCATCCTCCCGCGGCCTGCGTCACCGCCTGCTCGTCGAGCGATTCGGCGCAATCCGGTGAACAACAGCCCAAGGGCCGGGCTGCTCGCCGATCCTGCACCGGCATCGCTTGCAGGTTCGCGTGCGATGGTCAGTGCTCATCGGCCGCGCCCTTGTGGTCAGTGCTGTCGCCGTGGTGTGCCGCCGGCCCGGCCGGGTGACTGCCGCCGAGGGCGGTGAAGGCGGCGGCGATCGTCGGGTACGACGCGGTCAGGTCGCCGTCGTCGGTGATGCACCCGAGCACGTCGTGGACCTGCCCCACGACGCGGGCGAGCACCAGGCGGACCCCCTGCGCGCGGAGCTGCTCGTGCAGCGCGACGAGCATCCGTGCGGCGGTGACGTCTACGAATGGGGTCGTCTCGACGTCGAGGATCACGGCGTGCACGCCTTCGCCACGGCCGACGTCGAGGATGCGCGAGCGGACGTTCTCAGCGTTGGCGAAGTACAGGCCGCTCTCGATCCGCAGGACGACGACGCCGTCTGTGGCGCGCGCGTCGTGATGACGGTCGATGTCGCGGTAGATGCCGCCGGGGTCGGGCGTGCGGCCGAGCACCGCGACGTAGGGCCGCGACGCGCGATAGATGAGCAGCAGCAGCGAGGCACCGATGCCGATGAACAGGCCCGGCAACGTGCCGAAGATCGTAACCCCCAGCAGAGCGGCGACCGCGGCGAGGAAGTCCGGCCGCGCGACCCAGCCGAACTGGCGGCCGAGGCGCGTGGTGTAGGTGTCGTAAAGGTCCACAAGGGCGGGAACGTCGACGAGCTCGATGACGGCTGCGATCACCACGGCGGCAAGCGTCGCCTCGGGGAGGTCCTCGAACAGCCCGGTGAGGAAGAGCAGGGCCACGACCGTCAGCGCGGCCGCAAGCAGTGTCGAGACCTGCGTACGCGCGCCGGCGGACGCGTTGACCGCCGTCTTGGAGAGGCTGCCGCTGACGACCATCCCGCTGGACAGGCCGGAGGCGAGGTTGGAGCAACCGAGTGCGACAAGCTCGCGGTTGGCGTCGATGGG
>DATNGY010000038.1:0-8572 GCA_035605735.1 Solirubrobacteraceae bacterium | reverse complement strand
GAGACGGAGGGCCGGAGCCTCGAGGCGAACGTCGCGCTCGCGCTCGCCAACGCCGAGCTCGCCGGGGCGATCGCCGCGGCCTGGGCGGCGCGGGCGTGATCCTCGTCGTCGGCGATGTGGCCGACGACGTCGTGGTGCGCGCTCTCGGGCCGCTCGCGGCGAGCGACGACACGCGCGCGGAGATCGCCCTGCGCCCCGGCGGCTCGGCCGCGAACACCGCCGCATGGCTCGGCGCCCTGGGAACGCCGGTGCGCTTCGCCGGCCGCGTCGGCGCCGGCGACGCCGCTCGGCACGCGGCCGCCCTGGAGGATCGCGGCGTCGACGCCCGGCTGAGCGCCGACGCGCTCGCCCCGACCGGGCGCAGCGTCGTGCTCGCCCACGATCGCTCGATGTTCACCGACCGCGGCGCCAACGCGCGCCTGAGCGCCTCCGACCTCCCCGATGCGCTGCTCGACGGCGTGACGCACGTCCACCTCTCCGGGTACGCGCTCGCCGAGCCCGGCACGCGGGCGGCCGTGCTCGGGCTCGCGCGCCGCGCCGGCGTGCCGTGGTCGGTGGACCCCCGGCTCGGCCGCCCTCCTGCGCGCCGCGCCGTTCACGGCGTGGACGGCGGGCGCGGCCGTCTGCTTCCCCAACGACGACGAGGCGCAGCTCCTCGGCGAGGGCGCCGCCTACGGGCTCGTCGTGCGCAAGCGCGGCGCGCTGGGCGCACGGCTGGAGCCCCCGGGGGCGGCGCCCGTCGACGTCCCCGCCCGCCCGGGGCAGGTCGTCGACCTCACGGGGGCGGGCGACGCCTTCGCCGCCGGCTTCCTCGCGGCCCGCGCGGGCGGCGAGGACGACGTCGCGTGCGCCCGCGCCGCCGTCGCGGCCGCGGCGCGAGCGGTCGCGACCGTCGGCGGCCGGCCCTAGTGCCTTCTCGTGACGTTGGGCCGGAACCCGTACTTCGGCATCGAGGCTCGGCGAGCGGCGCACGCGCGGCAGCGGCGTGCTGGCTATGGCGCCAATGTGGCGCCTTTCCCAGCACGGGGCCGCAGACCGGGGGCGGAGCTCGTCGCGCGCGGCGAGCTCCGCGAAGCGCCGACGCGCTGCGGCGCCGTTCGAACGCGCGAGTGTCGCCTCATGTACCCCATAGGTAGGCGGTCTCAGGTGACCGTCGGCGCACCGGGGCGCCGTCGCAGCGCTCAGGTCCCGAGCTAGACGACGCGGCGCGCGGGTCGGCCACGTTGCCCGGCACGTCGTCGCTCTGCAACGACGGCCGCCCTTCGATGCCGAGCGCGACCGCTAGCGCCGCGTGCCCTAACGCCGCTCGCGGTGCACGGCCACGCCGGCGACGACGAGCGCGACGCCCGCGACTTCGGCGGGTGACGGGATCTGGGTGAGCACGAGGATGCCGATGACCGTCGCCGTCGCGGGCAGGAGCGAGACGAGCAGCGCGTACGTGGCGCGATCGAGGCGGGCGAGCGCGAGCTGGTCGGAGACGTAGGGGATGACCGACGAGCACAGACCGACGCCCACGCCCGCGAGCAGCGCAACCGGGTCGAGCACGGCGGGCGCGGCCGCCCACCCGCCGATCGGCGTGACGACGACCGCGGCGACGAGCATCGACGCGGCGAGGCCGTCCAGCCCGCTGAGCCCGTCGCGCTTCGCGACGCGGTCGGCGAGCACGATGTAGTGCGCGAAGAGGAGCGCGTTGGCGAAGGCGAAGGCGAGGCCGAGCGGCTCCGCGCTGAGCTGCACGTCGGTCAGGACGTAGACGCCGGCGACGGCGAGCGCGAGCGCCCCCACGTTGCGCGCGCTGCGCGCGCCGACCGCCGCGAGCGCGATGACCGGCAGGAACTCGATCGCGGCCACCGTGCCCAGCGGCACCCGGTCGATGGCGGAGTAGAAGCACGCGTTCATGACGGCCAGGACGGCGCCCCACGCGATCAACAGCCGCCGGCCGTCGCGATCCTCGGCGACGTACGCGCGCCACGGGCGCCGCCAGAGCGCGAAGACGAGCGCGGCCGACGCGATCCGCAGCCAGGCGACGCCGAGCACGGCGACGCGCGAGAAGAGGAGCACGGCGAACGCCGGCCCCAGGTAGTGAAAGACGGCGCTGACGAGGAAGTACGCGTGCGGCGGTACCTTCGCCGGCGCCCGCGCGGTGGAGGCGGTAGCTGACACTACGCATACGATGCCCGGCTGAACCGCTTCAGAACAGGGGCGAACGAAGGTAGACTGAACCGTATGGCTGTGGATCAGAGGTCAAACGGGCGATTCACCGACGACGCCCTCCTCGACGCGACGAACGTACGGCTGCTCGGCGAGCTCCAGCGCGACGGCCGCCTGTCGCTCGCGGAGCTCGGCCGTCGGGTCGGCCTGTCGTCCCCGGCCGTCGCGGAGCGCCTGCGGCGCCTGGAGGGCGAGGGCGTCATCACCGGCTATCACGCGGAGCTCGACCCGCGGCGCCTGGGCCTCGGCCTCGGCGTCATCATTCGGATCCGCCCGGCCCCGCGCCAGCTTGCCGCGGTGGCCGAGCTGGCGCGGGACACGCCCGAGGTCGTCGAGTGCCATCGCGTCACGGGCGACGACTGCTACGTCTTGACCGCGTACGTGCGTGACGTGACGCACCTGGAGGCGGTCATCGACCAGTTCGCGGCCTACGGCCAGACGACGAGCGCGATCATGCAGTCCGCGCCCGTGCCGCGGCGCGGCCTGGCGCTCGAGCCCGCCTAGGAGTCTCCTAGGCCTGCGGGGCGCAGCGCGGGGCGGGCTCGAGCCGGTCGGCCGCGAAGCGCAGGGCGCGGACCGCGCCGCGGCGCACCGGGGCGCGCACGTCGGCCGCGGGGGCGGAGGCCGGGGCGGCGCGGCGCGGGCCGGGCGCGAACTGGTCCTCCGCCGCGTCCCTGGCGAGGACGGCGGTTATGGCGAGGTCGATCATGGCGGTGCTCCTTTCTCGCTTTCAGCTTGGGACGGGTCCGCTGGTGGAGCGGACCACGAGCTGGGTGGGCAGGACGACGTCGTTGCCGCCCCCGGTCAAGAGGCTCACGGCGGCCTCGCCCTTGCCGCCGTGCGGCTGGCGGATCGTGGTCAGCCCCGTCGTCGCCGCCTCGCCGATGTCGTCGAAGCCGACGACGCTGAGGTCCTGGGGCACCCGGATCCCGCGCTCGCGGGCGGCGCGCAGGGCCCCGAGGGCGAGGGCGTCGGACTGGCAGACGATCGCCGTCGGGCGCTCGGCGCGGTCGAGGAGCTGGGCGGCCGCCGCGTGGCCCGGGTCGCCCGCGCCGCGCGGCGCGGTGGCCACGGGGATCGTCGCGAGGTCGACCGCGGCGCGCTCGAGCGCCGTGCGCCAGCCGACGAGCCGCTCGTGGCAGATGAACCAGCGCCAGCGCGGTTGCGCCCCGGGCAGGTCGGGGGCCCAGAGGTCCTCGGTGCTGAGGGGGATGAGCCGCCCGGCCGCTTCGTCGTCGCGATCCGAGGGCGGCAGGGCGAGCGCGACGCGCCGGTGCCCGAGGTCGATGAGGTGCTGGGCGACCGCCTGCGCACCGCCGCGGTCGTCGACGTTCACGTGCGGGCCGGGGACGCTCGGCGAGTAGTCGACGAGGGCGTAGGGCAGCCCGCGCGCGATGACGGCCCCGAGGCGCTCATCGTCCTCGGGCGTGCAGAACATGATGTAGCCGTCGACGAGTGCCGACCGCACGACCTCGGCGGCCCCCTCCGGCATCTGCGGGAGGAGGGCCAGCCCGGTGCCCTGCTCCTCGCAGCCGGCGGCGACGCCGGCGAGGAAGAGCACCGCCGCCGGATCGTCGAAGACGTACCGGAGGGGATGATCGAAGACGAACCCGAACGAGCCGGCGCGGCCCCGTCGCAGCGACCGGGCCATGGGGTCGGGACCCGCGTAGCCGAGCTCGCGGGCGGCGTCGAGCACGCGCTCGCGGAGCGCGGGCGACAGCTGGTCGGGCCGGTTGTAGGCGTTGGAGACCGTCGTGCGCGAGACGCCGAGGTGGGCCGCGACGGCGGCGAGCGTGGGTGAGGCGGAGGGGAGGGCCGTCGGCATCTGAATCGATCAAGACTGTATCGATTCAGAACGCGGTCGTCAAGCGCAAGCGCAAGCGCAGCGCACTCGCGCCCCGACCGCCCTCAGGCGCCCACGAGCGCGCGCGGCAGACCGCCCACGCCGAGCAGGCCCGGGCCCACGTGCGCGCCGATGACCGGCCCGATCTCCGAGACGAAGAGCGGCTCGCAGCCGAAGAGCGCGCGCCCGCGCTCGACGAGCCGCGCCGCGCCGTCGTCGGCGCGGATGTGCTGCACGACCCAGCCGTCGGCGCCGTCGGAGCGGCGCGAGCTCATGTAGTCGACGAGGCGCTCGAAGGCGCGGCCGGACGTCCGCACGCGCTCGACGGGCGTGATCTCGCCCTCGAGGGTCAGGATCGGCTTGATCTTCAGGGCGCCGCCGAGCCACGCCTGCGCCGCGCCGATGCGGCCTCCGCGGCGCAGGTACTCGAGCGTGTCGACCGCGAACCACAGGCGGGTGGCGGCGATCGCCTGCCGCGCCCGCGCGAGGACGCCGTCGGGGTCGGCGCCCTCCTCGGCGGCCACCGCCGCCGCCCAGGCGACGAGCCCGAGCGCGCCGCACCCCATCTGCGAGTCGACGACGTCGATCCGGCGCCCGGAGCGCGCGGCGACGTCCGCGGCCGCCTGACGCGCGGACTCGACGGTGCCCGAGATGCCGCCCGCCACGTGGATCGAGACGACGTCGCGCCCGGCCGCCACGAGCGGCTCGTAGACGGCGGCGAAGTCGCCGATCGAGGGCTGCGAGGTCGTCGGCAGGTCCGTCGCCGTGCGCAGGCGCTCGTAGAACGCGCCGAGGTCGGTGAGCTCCGCCTCCCGGCGCTGCTCGCCCCCCTCCTTGACGTACAGGCTCACGACGTGCAGCTCGCGCGCCGCGACGACCTCCGGCGGCAGGTAGTGCGTGCTGTCGGTGACGACCGCGACCCCCGGCATCGGCGCCCGACCCTAGCGCGGCGCCGTCCCTGCCATGATCGGCCGCGATGGGGGTTACGCTCGTCACGGGCGCCACCGGCTTCGTCGGGTCCCACGTCGCGCGGGGCCTCGTCGAGCGCGGCGACCGCGTGCGGGTGACAGCGCGGCCGCAGTCGTCGCTCGACGCGTTGGCCGACCTCGACGTCGAGGTCGTGATGGCCGACATCCTCGATCGGCGCGCGATGCGCCGGGCCCTGCGGGGCGTCGAACGGCTCTTCCACGTCGCCGGCATGACCTCGCTGCGCGCGAGCGCCGACACGATGTTCCGCGTCCACGTGGACGGCACGCGGATCGTGCTCGAGGAGGCGCTGCGCGCCGGCGTCGAGCACGTCGTGCACACGTCGTCGGTCGCCGCGATCGGTCCCGCCCCGCGCGGCGCGACGGCGGACGAGACCGAGGTCTTCCGCGCCGGGCGCTTCGGGCTGCCCTTCGTGAGCTCCAAGCACGAGGGCGAGGGGATCGCCGTCCGGCTCGCCGCCCAGGGGCTGCCCGTCGTCGTCGTCAACCCGGCGCTCGTCTTCGGGGCCGGAGACCGGCGGCGGTCGTCGACCGAGCTCGTGCGCCGCTTCCTGTGCCGCCAGATCCCCGCCTACGTCGACGGCGCCCTCAACGTCGTCGACGTCGAGGACGTCGCGCGCGGCCACCTGCTCGCGGACGAGCGCGGCCGCGTGGGCGAGCGCTACATCCTCGGCAACCGCAACTTCACGCTCGACCGCCTCTTCGCCGACCTCGGGCGCCTGTCGGACGTCGAGCCGCCCGCGCTCAAGCTCCCGCTGCCCGTCGCGATCGCCATGGCCCGGGCCGTCGAGGCCCTGCCCGGCCTTCCGCCCCTGACCGTCGACGAGGTCCGGGTCGCATCGCTGTGGTGGGCCTTTCGCTCCACGAAGGCGCGCCGCGAGCTCGGCTTCCGTCCCGCCCACCACGAGGAGACGCTCGCGACGACGATCGCGTGGTACCGCGAGCGCGAGCCGGACGCCGTCGCCTCGCCGGGAGCCCGCCAGGCGCTCGCCCTCCGGCTGGCGGGCGTCGGCGCGCGGACGGCCGGCGCCGTCGCCCGGCGCGTCATCCCGTGAGCGAGGGGTCGACGACCGGCTTGCGCGCGGGTCCCTTGGCCGGCGCGAGGAGCGCCGCGGCGAGCCCGTCGAGGCCGATGACGTCGCCGAGGATGACGCTCGCGTCGATGGCGCCGGATCCGAGCAAGGCGAGCGCGCGTTCGACGTCTGCGCGGGTGTGGTGAAACGCCCCGCGGACGTCGAGCTCATCGTAGTGCAGGGGCCCGGCGGGGAGGACGGCGTCCGCGCCCGGCGGGCAGCCGCCGACGAGCATCACCGTCGCCCCCGGCGTCGCGGCCGCGATCGCGGCGCGCCACGCCTCGGGCCGCCCGACGGCCTCGAGGACGAGCTCGCGGGGTGGCAGCTCGCTGGCCGCCCTCGCCCCGAGCGCGCGCGCCTGAGCCCGGCGCTCGCGGTGGCGATCGACGACGGTCGCCTCGACGCCCTCGAGCACGAGCAGGCGCGCGAGCATGAGCCCGATCGTCCCGCCCCCGAGGACGGCCGCCGCGGACGGAAGCCGGCCGGCGCGGGCGACCGCGTGGACGCAGGCGGCGAGGGGCTCGGCGGTGGCCGCGGCGGCGAGCTCGAGGCCGTCGGGCAGCGCGTGTAGCGCCGCGGCCGGAGCGGCGATCCGCTCGGCGAAGCCGCCCAGCACCCACGTGGGCGCGCGGCAGATCGCGCCCCGCCCGGCGCGGCACGGCGCGCACGCGCCGCAGGCCACGGAGTCCGAGACGAGCACGCGCTCCCCGGTGTCGAGCCGCACGCCGGCGGTCTCGTGGCCGAAGCGCGCCGGGTACGGGCCGAGGACGCGGTGGCCGTCGCGCAGCATCTTGCGGTCGGTCCCGCACGCCGTGGCCGCGCCCACCGCGACGACGACCTCGCCCGCGGGCTCGGCGACCTCCTCGACGCGCAGGTCGCCGGGGCCGTGGAGGACGGCCGCGCGCATCACCCCGGTACGACGATGGTCTTGATCGCGCCGCCGGTCCGCGCGAGCTCGAGCGCGCGCCCGACCCCGTCGAGCCCGACGCGGTGGGTGACGAGCGGCGCCGGGTCCACGCGGCCGGAGGCGACGAGCTCGAGCGCCGCGCGCATGTCCGCCGGGCCGGCCGAGTAGGAGGCGCGGACGTCGATCTCGCGCGTGTACAGCGCGTGGCCGTCGAGCCCGAGCGCATCCCCGGTCTTCGGCGGGGCGTAGAGGCAGAGCGTGCCGCCCGGGGCGACGGCGGCGAAGCCGTCGGCGAGCGCCGCCGGCTCGGAGGTGCAGACGAGCGCGACGTCGACGAGCTCGTTGCCGTGCGCCTCGGCCCCGAGCGCGAGCGCCCGCGCGCGCCGCTCGGGCCGCGGCTCGCGCACCCAGACGGCCTCGACCGCGCGCGCGTGGGCCGCGGCGATCGCGAGCAGCCCGCTGGTCCCGGCGCCGACGACGAGGAGGCTGTCGCCGGCCCGCACGCCCGCCCGGTCGAGCGCGCGCAGGACGCACGCGAGCGGCTCGACGAACGTCGCGCGCTCGGGGTCGAGTCCACCGACGGGCAGCAGCTCGCCGACGAGGCCGCCGGGCACGCGGACGCGCTCCGCGAAGCCGCCGGGATCCAGCGCGCTCGCCCGCCAGCGCTCGCACAGCGTCTCGTGGCCGCGCCGGCAGCGCCGGCACTCGCCGCACGGCGCGTGGTGATGGACGACGACGCGCTCGCCGACGGCGACGGTCCCGACGCCGTCGCCGACGGCCGCGACCTCGCCGGCGAGCTCGTGGCCGAGGACCGCCGGGAGCTTCGGCGCTACCCAGTCGTCGGCGACGTCGGACCCGCAGACGCCGCAGGCGAGGACGCGGCACACGACCTCGCCCGGGCCGGCGACCGGGTCGGCGACCTCCTCGAGGCGCACCTCGCGCAGCCCGAGCGAGCGCGCGACCCTCACCGCAGCAGCGCCGCGATCGACGCGGCGTCGGGCGGCGCCGCGACCCCGCGCTCGGTGACGAGCGCGCTCACGAGTGCGGCGGGGGTGACGTCGAAGGCCGGGTTGCGCGCCTGGGTCTCGGGCGGCGTCACGAGCGTCCCGCCGGCGTGACGGACCTCCTCGGCGTCACGCTCCTCGATGACGATCCCGTCGCCGTCGGGCAGCGCGTGGTCGATCGAGGACGTCGGCCCGGCGACGACGAACGGCACCTCGGCCGCCCGCGCGGCCAGCGCGAGCCCGTACGTGCCAACCTTGTTGGCGACGTCGCCGTTGGCGGCGACGCGGTCGCAGCCGACCACGACCGCGTCGGCTGCGCCGCGGCGCAGGAGCCCCGCGGCCGCGCCGTCGACGACGAGCTCGTGCGGTACGCCGGCGCGCGCGAGCTCCCACGCGGTGAGCCGCGCGCCCTGCAGGAGCGGACGCGTCTCGCAGGCCAGGACCGCCACCGGCGCGCGCGCGTGGAGCTCCAGGACGACGGCGAGCGCCGTGCCCGTGCCGCCCGCGGCGAGCGCGCCCGCGTTGCAGTGCGTGACCAGCCGCCGGCG
>DATNGY010000037.1:0-5518 GCA_035605735.1 Solirubrobacteraceae bacterium | reverse complement strand
TGACGCTGCTCGACGGCGAGTTCGCCTACGCCGAGCCGCTGCGCCTCGCGCTCCAGCAGATCTCATGGGGCCGCCCGTCGCCGCTGCGGGCGCCCGATCAGCGGTCGCTCGCCCTCGGCGTCCGTGGCGAGGCCGGTGGCCAGGAGCTCTCCGCGCGCCTGGCCAAGGTCGAGACCGCGATCTTCCGCCAGAAGACGATCACCTTCGACTACTACACGATGGAGCGCGACGAGGTCGGCGCTCGGCGCGTCGACCCCTATCACCTGCTCTTCCAGGGCGGCCAGTTCTACCTGCTCGGGCGCTCGCACGAGCGCGACGCGCTGCGCGTCTTCCGCCTGTCGCGGATTCGCGGCAAGGTCGCCTACGCCACGAAGGCCGAGCACGACTTCAAGCGCCCTGCCGACTTCGACCCGCGCGCCTACGCGAACCGCGCCGAGTGGCAGTACGGCGACATCGAGGACACGGCGACCATCTGGATCTCCGACCGGATCGCCTGGCAGGTCGAGCGCCACTTCGGCCGCTTCGGCCAGATCGATCCGGCCGAGGGCGGCGTGCGCTTCATCACCCCGTACGCGAGCGCGCGCCAGCTCGCCTCGTGGGTGCTGACGCTCGGCGAGCACGCGCGCGTCGAGGGCCCGCCGGCGCTCGCGCGGGCGGTGAGCGAGCGGATCGCGCTCCTGGCCGAGCGCCACGAGCGCGCGCCGCGACTCGCGCCCGCGGTGGAAGCGACGGCGAGCGGCAACGGGCACGCCGCCCCCACCGGCGCAGGCACAGGCGATACCGACTCGCCTCACGGCGCGGGCACGGGTGCGGATGCCGACGGACCCGACGGCCCGGGCGCCAAGCGCGAGGCGACGATCCGCCCCGAGCGCTTCGCGCGGCTCGTCACGCTGGCCTCGATCCTCATCGAGGCCGGTCGCGCCGGCGACCGGCTGGGAACCGCCGAGCTCACCGAGCGCCTCAAGATCTCCGAGGCCGAGTTGCGCGAGGACGTCAACGTCCTCAACGTCGTCAACTTCGGCGGCGGCTCCTACGTCCTCTACGCCGAGGTCGGCGACGACGGCTGGATCGACATCGACCCGGAGCCCTACTCGGACAACTTCGCTCGCCCCGCCCGCCTGCTCCCCGTCGAGGCGAAGGCGCTCGTGGCGGCCATCGACCTCATCGGCGAGCACCTGCCCGAGGGCGCGCTCACGAGCGCGCGCGAGAAGATCGTCGCCGCGCTCGGCGCCGACCCGATGGAGCAGGGCCTCCAGGTCGCCTCGGCAATGGCCGACGACTCCGGGATCGCGCGGGTGGTCAACGAGGCCATCGCCGATCACCGGCTGCTGCGCCTCGAGTACTACAAGGCCAACGAGGACGAGTTCTCCGAGCGCACGGTCGAGCCATACGCGCTCTTCAACAGCCGCGAGGGCTGGTACGTCGTGAGCTTCGACCCAGCCAAGGACGGCACGCGCGACTTCCGCTTGGACCGCATCAAGCACGCCGCGGTCACCGACACGCGGTTCGAGCCGCGCCCCGAGGTCGATCCCGCCGCCCACGTCGAGGGCTGGCCGCGCACCGGCGAGGTCGAGGACTCGCGTATCGCGCGCGTGTGGATCTCGCCCGAGCGCGCGCGCTGGGAGCGCGAGGAGCGCCGCGTCGCCCAGGAGCTCGCCGACGGCTCGATCGTCGTCGAGGTGCCGTTCAAGGGCGCCGACTGGCTCGTCCGCGAGGTCCTGCGCGAGGCGGGCGACGCGGCCGTGCTCGAGCCCGCCGACGCGCGCGAGGCCGTCCGCCGCGCCGTGGCCCGGCTCCAGGACGCGTGAGCCGCCGCGACCAGATCACGATGAGCGCGCAGGAGGTCGAGGCGTTCCTCGCCGAGCAGCGGACCGTCGTCTGCGCGACCAACGGCGTGCGTGGCTGGCCGCACCTCATGCCACTCTGGTACGTCGTGCGGGGCGGCGAGCTCTGGGCCTGGACCTACGCGAAGTCCCAGAAGGTGCGCAACCTCGAGCGCGACCGGCGGGCGACGCTCGAGGTCGAGGCCGGCGAGGAGTACCACGAGCTGCGCGCGGTCATGCTCGAGTGCGACGCGGTCCTGCACCCCGAGCGCGAGGTCGTCGAGCCCTTCGGGCGCGAGCTCCTCGCCCGCTACACGGGCGCGACCTCGGCCGCGGAGCTCCACCCCGGCGTCCGCGAGATGATCGCGGCGCAGGCGCCCAAGCGCGTCGCGCTGCAGTTCGTCGAGCGCCGGCGGGCGACGTGGGACCACCGCAAGCTCGACGGGGCCTACTGAGCGCCCGGTTTCACGAACGCCACGGGCGCCGTGCCATTGAAGCCCGGCGTTGCGCAGGTTTGACGAGCTCTGATGCCTGGAACCGCCACCGGGCCAATCGCGAGCCCGCCCCGCCGACGCGCCTCACCCGCCCGGGCGCGCAGCGATCGCGCCACCGCCCAGCGCTCGCGCTCCAGCCGGCGCCCACACCACTCGACCCGCGCCAGCGCGGCGCCGCGTCGGCGCCGGGCCTACGAGCGCCGCGTCTCGGCGCGCCGGCGCAGGCGCGCGAACACACGGTCGAGCTCGTGACCGAGGGCCTCGAGCCGCCGGTGGTGATGCGCCTCGCGCTCCTCGGCCGGGATCTTCAGCAGCGCCTCCTCCTCGCCGCAGAGGTGCTCGATGTGCTCGTAGGCCGCCAGGCCGTCGTCGGGCACGCTGAGTCGGTCGTCGCCTGGGCTGATAGACGCGTAGTCGCCGCCGGCCATCCCGTGACTCTACGGCGCGCTCGCGGACCGGTCCAGCGCCGGGAGACCGCGGCATCCGCCGGGCACCGACGGGCCGAAGCCCGTTGGTCGGGCGCGGCCGTGGAATCAATCATCTAGGGTCGCGCCGGCATGGAGCGCCTCAAGGGACTGATCCTCTCCGGCGGCCGCGGGACGCGGTTGCGGCCGATCACGCACACGAGCGCCAAGCAGCTCGTGCCCGTGGCCAACCGCCCGGTGCTCTTCTACGGCATCGAGGCGATGGCCCGTGCGGGGATCGACGAGATCGGGATCATCATCGCGCCCGAGACCGGCGACGAGATCCGCGCCGCGGCGGGCGACGGCTCGCGCTTCGCGGTGCGGATCACCTACATCGTGCAGGACGAGCCCGCGGGCCTCGCCCACGCCGTGCTGACGGCGGAGTCGTTCCTCGGCGACAGCGCCTTCGTCATGTACCTCGGCGACAATCTGCTGCAGGGCGGCATCGACGACCTCGTCGACGCGTTCCGCGAGCACGAGCCCGACGCGCTCATCCTGCTCACGCCGGTGCCCGACCCCGAGCACTACGGCGTCGCCGAGCTGGACGAGGGGCGGGTAGTCGCGCTCTCGGAGAAGCCGCCCGAGCCCAAGACGGACCTCGCGCTCGTCGGCGTCTACATGTTCAAGCCGGTGATCCACGAGGCCGCGCGCGCGATCGAGCCGAGCGCGCGCGGCGAGCTCGAGATCACCGACGCGATCCAGCACCTCGTCGACTCCGGACGGCGGGTGGAGCCGCACGTCGTGCGCGGCTGGTGGAAGGACACGGGACGCCTCGAGGACATGCTCGAGGCCAACCGGCTGGTCCTCGACACGATGCTCGGCCGCGTCGAGGGCGAGCTCGTCGACTCGCAGTGCGACGGGCGCGTCGTCGTGGAGGCCGGTGCCGTGCTCGAGCGCTGCACGGTGCGAGGGCCTGCGGTCATCGGCGCCGGCGCCCGACTGGTCGACTGCTACGTCGGGCCCTATACGGCGATCGGCGAGGGCTGCCGGATCGAGCGCGCGGAGGTCGAGCACTCGATCCTGCTGGCCGGCTCGGCGGTCGTGAATCTCGACGGCCGCATGGAGTCCTCGCTGCTCGGGCGCAACGTCCGCATCGGCCGCGGCGACCGCCAGCCGCGGGCCTACCGCTTCCTCGTCGGCGACAACTCGGAGATCGGGATCCTCTGAGCGTCGCCGCCCGAGGGCGCTAGGCGGCCTTGGGACGCAGCGATGGGACGACGCGGCGGCGGGCGCGCACGTTGCGCGCGCGCTCGGCGAGGGCGCGCCGGCGATGCTCGGCCAGCCCCTCGCGCTCGCGGGTGCGCTGGAAGCTCGGATCGTGGATGAGGCTCTCGTACATGGTCGACATGGTGGCCGTAAGGCCCCGTCCCGCACATCGGGCACTCGCCTCGACCGACCCCTCAGTTGCTTTACCGCGCGCCCTCAGTCCGGGCGACCCGGACGCGATGTGATGACATGGGCCGCATGCGACTTCTCGTCACCGGCGCCGCGGGGATGCTCGGGCAGGCCGTCGTCTCCGCCGCCACGCGGCTCGGGCACGACGTCGCCGCGCTCCCGCGCGCCGAGCTCGACATCACCGACGCCGAGCGCGTGCGCCGAGCCCTGGGCGCCGTCCAGCCGGCCGCGATCGTCAACTGCGCAGCCTGGACCGACGTCGACGGCGCCGAGGCCGACGAGGCGGCGGCCACGCGCGTCAACGGCGACGGCACGGCCAACGTCGCCGCCGCCGCCGCGGCCCTCGGCGTGCGCCTCGTGCACGTCTCGACCGACTACGTCTTCGACGGCACCAAGACCACGCCGTGGCTCGAGTCCGACCCGGTCGCGCCGCTCGGCGCCTACGGACGCTCGAAGCTCGCAGGGGAGGAGGCGATCGTCGCGGCCGGCGGCGAACACGCGATCGTGCGGACCGCCTGGCTCTTCGGCGCGGGCGGGACGAACTTCGTCGACACGATGCTCCGGCTCGCGGAGGAGCGCGACGAGGTCGCCGTCGTGACCGACCAGGTCGGCAGCCCGACGTGGAGCGGGCACCTCGCCCCCGCGCTCGTCGAGCTCGCCGAGCGCCGCGGGGACGCCGGCGTCTTCCACGCCGCGGTGGAGGGCAGCTGCTCGTGGAACGAGCTCGCCGTCGAGGCCTTCCACGTCGCCGGCGCCGAGTGCCGCGTACTCCCGACGACGTCCGAGCGCTTGCCGCGCCCCGCGCGGCGCCCCGCCTACAGCGTGCTCGGGACCGAGCGCGAGCCCGGGGTGCGGCTCCCGGCCTGGCAGGACGGCGTCGGCGCGTACGTCCGCGAGCGCCTCGCGGTGGGGGCCGGGCGTTGAGGCTGCTCGTCTGCGGCGGCGCCGGGTTCATCGGCTCGAACTTCGTGCGCGTGCGCGTGCGCGACCACGGCGACGACGTCGTCGTCCTCGACAAGCTCACCTACGCCGGCCGGCGCGAGAACCTCGAGGACGTCGAGCACGAGTTCGTCCACGGCGCGATCGAGGACCCGCGCGCGGTCACCGAGGCGATCCGGGGCGCCGACGCAGTGGTGAACTTCGCCGCCGAGACGCACGTCGATCGCTCGATCGCCGAGCCCGACGCCTTCGTGCGGACGCATGCGGTCGGCACCTATGTGCTGCTCGAGACGGCGCGGGCGCGCAACGTGCGTTACCTGCAGGTCTCCACCGACGAGGTCTACGGCTCGATCGCGGAGGGCTCGTTCACCGAGGAGTCGCCGCTGGCGCCCTCCTCCCCCTA
>DATNGY010000036.1:0-2072 GCA_035605735.1 Solirubrobacteraceae bacterium | reverse complement strand
CGCGCGGCGGACCGCCTGCGCCACGGCGCGCTCGTCGACGTCGAGGTCCCACGGCGCTCGGCGCTGCAGCGCCTGGCTGCGTGGTTGCGTGGCCGGTAGGCGCTGGCGCTGGGGCGGGTTCCGGCGCCGCCGGCGGCGGTGGCTGCCGGCCTTCATGGCGCCGACGGCGTGACCCGACAGGTACCAGACGGCTACGTATCCGTGACGCCTGCCCGATGGCGCTCAGACTCGATGAGCGCGCGCGCTTGGGCGGCGGCAACGACGTTGCCCTTGCGCTGGTAGAGGGCCAGGGCCTCGCGCAGCGCGCCGGCCGCCTCGTCCTCGCGCCCGGCACGCTCCAGGACGAAGGCGAGGTTGACCAGCGCGTCGCCGCTTTGCGATAGGTCATCGGATGCCGTGGATTGCGCCACCCCAGCCCTGGCGGCGGCCTCGGCCGCTGCGAGCTCTCCACGGCGGGCCAGGACTCGCGCGCGGACGGCCAGCTGTCGGGTCTGGGAGGCCGTGTCGTCCGGCGCTGCCCACGCCGCAGCCAGATCGGCGTACTCGAGCGCCTCGTCGTCGCGGCCCTGCTCGACGAGTGCTACCCCGAGGAGCGCGGCCGCGGTCGATCCCTGGTTACGGTTGTGCATGGCCTCGAAGGCCTCCAGGCCGGCGCGCGCGGCTCGCTCGGCGCGCGCCGGAGCGCCGGCGAGGAGTTCGAGCAGCGTGCGCGTGAAGACCGCGCTCGCCAACAACCAGCCGATCCCGAGGTCCTCGGCGATGTCGTCGCCCTCGTCGTGCAGCGCACGAGCCTCGTCGATGTCGCCCTGCATCGCCAGGAGGACCCCCTCGTACCGCAGCAGTCCGGCGGTCGAGCCGAGGTGACCGGCGATTCCCTCGCGCAGCGCGCGGCAGCGCTCGACGGCCTCTGCCGCGGGCACCGGCCCGAAGAGCGCGAGCATTCCGAGCGTGCCGGCGGCGCGGACGGCGTCGAGCCGGTTGCCTGCGCGCTCGGCATGGACGATTGCGCGCTCGAGGTAGGCCGTCGCGGCCGCGTAGCGCTGCAGGGTGATGTAGGCCATGAGCCGCATCGCGGCGGCCAGCCCTTCGTCGTCATCGAGCAGTTCGAGCTCGGAGATCAGCGGCCTGACCGCCGCCTCGAACGCGGCGATGTCGACGTTGGACTCGGTGTGCCCCATGGTGACGCTCACCTCCGCGATCCGCGCCCGGGCGGCGGTGCGGCGGTCGCCCGCGGCGCGCGCGAGTTGCACGGCCTCGCGGGCGGCGGCGGCCGCGCGCAGCAGCTCACCGTCGTCCTCCAGGGGGCCGGCCAGCTCGACCAGGACCGTGGGACGCTGGGCGTCGGAAGCCAAGGGCAACGCGCGCTCCAGGAGTCGCGCGGCGACCGCCGGCTCGTCGCGGGCGGCCGCGCGACGCCCCGCGCGCTGAAGGCTCGCCGCCGCGCGGGCCGCCAGGCCGGCGGTGGCTGCCTCGCTCGCGCCGAGCTCGCGACGGAGGAGGACAGCGCGCTCGAGGTGGTGGCCGAGCAGCTCGTCGACTGAGGCGAGGCTCGACCGGTGCTCCTCGAGCCGGTCGGCGAAGCGCTCGTGCAGCACAGCGCGCGTGTCCTTCGATATCCCCTCGTAGGCCGCGTCGCGGATGAGCTGGTGGCGAAAGCGGAACGCGCCCTCCCCGGCGCCGGCCGGCCGGATGAGGTCCATGCGGACGAGAGTGAGCAAATGCGCGTCGACGCGGTCGCGCATCTCGTCGCCGACGAGCGCCTCGACTCGCTCGCGCGCGAACTCCTTGCCCTCGATGGCTGCCGCCTCGATCACCGAGCGCTGGCCGTCATCGAGGCGGTCGAGCCGCGCCGCGAGCAACGCGTGGATCGTCGGGGGCACCGCGATGGGCAGGTCGCCGTCCGGCGCGTCGAGGAGTCCCTCGTCCGCCAGCATGGCGACGATCTCTTCGACGTAGAGCGGGTTGCCCTCGGCGACGTCGAGGATCTGCGCCGAGGCGCGCTGGCCCAGGCGTGCCGCGCCCAGGAGGTTTCGCAAGAGGTCGGCGGCCTCCGCTTGGGCGAGGGGCTCGAG
>DATNGY010000035.1:0-11616 GCA_035605735.1 Solirubrobacteraceae bacterium | reverse complement strand
CGATTGCCGGATCCCCATAGTCCCGCGGAGCCATCGCTGAGCGAGAGCGCCGAGCTCGTCGACGCCCCCAGGGTGGGACTCGGTGCTCACGCGATCTCCTTCAAGAAGGTCGATGGGTGTGCGACTGGAGCGTGCCCGTCGGTCTGGGCCTCCCGCCCGCTGCATCGCCCGACCACTATGCCCCCGGTTCACGGGGTGTGAGGGGCCCGGTGAGAGGGGGACCAACAGGGCCCCTCAACGACAGCGCACACGGTCTACCGTCCGGTTCACGACCTCCCGGAGGTCCGGCTCCCAGCCACCCAGCCGGGGAGAACACCCATGAACGCCACCAAGGACATCGCCGAGTTCCTCGCCACGCGACGGGCGAAGATCACGCCCGAGCAGGCCGGCCTGCCCAGCTACGGCAAGCGGCGGGTGCTCGGCCTCCGCCGGGAGGAGGTCGCGGCGCTGGCCGGCGTCAGCGCGGACTACTACTACCGGCGCCTGGAGCGCGGCCAGGTCAGCGGCGTCTCGGAGCTCGTGCTCGAAGCGCTGGCGCGGGCACTTCAGCTCGATGACGCCGAGCGCGTGCATCTCCTTGACTTGGCCCGCGCGGCGAGCCCGGTCGCGCCGAAGCCCTCGCGGCCGGCCAGGACGCGAATCCGGCCGGTGGTGCAGCGCCTGCTCGACCAGATCGAAGCGCCGGCGATCGTCAGCAGCGTCCACGGCGACCTCCTGGCGGCCAACGCGCTTGGCCGCGCGGTGTATGCGCCGGTGTTCGAGAGTTCCGAGCAGCCGGCCAACACCGCGCGGTTCACTTTCCTGGACCCGGCGGCTCCCGACTTCTACCCCGACTGGGAGCGGCTGGCCTCGGAGCTCGTGGCGACGTTGCGCTCGCAGGCAGGCCGCAATCCCTACGACCGCAACCTCCAGGACCTCATCGGCGAGCTGTCGACCCGCAGCGACGAGTTCCGGGTCCGCTGGGCGGCGCACAACGTGCGCTTCCACCGGACAGGCACCAAGCGCCTGCACCACCCGGTTGTCGGCGAGTTGGAGCTCAGCTACGAGACCCTGACACTCGACGCCGACGACGGGCTGCGCTTGGCGCTCTACGCCGCCGAAGCCGGCTCCGCCTCGCAGCAGGCGCTGAATCTGCTGGCGAGCTGGACGGCAACGCCCGAGCCGACCGAGGAGCGTCTGGGCGGCGAAACCCGCGAGCGCTGAGCATCTCGGTCGCCGCGTCGCACCGTGCGGCGGCGCACCGCAACAACCCAACACGAGAGGACACAGCGATGATGACGCCTGCAACGCCCCCTGCCCTGAAGCTGAACGACGACGTCGAGATGCCGGCCATCGGCCTGGGGGTCTTCCAGAGCCCGCCCGAGGAGACGGTCACCGCCGTCGAGACCGCGCTGCGTGACGGCTACCGGCTGATCGACACCGCCGCCGCCTACGACAACGAGCGCGAAGTCGGCGAGGGCATCCGCCGCTCCGGCGTCCCCCGCGAGGAGATCTTCGTTACCACCAAGCTGTGGATCAGCGACTACGGCTACGACGCCGCGCAGGTCGGCTTCGAGGCGAGCCTCCGCCGGCTCGGCCTCGACCACGTCGACCTCTACCTGCTGCACCAGCCGGTGCCGACGCACTTCGAGGACACGATCGCCGCCTACAAGGCCGCCGAGACGTTCCTCGGCGACGGCCGGGCGCGCGCGATCGGCGTCTCGAACTTCAGCTCGCAGCACCTCCGGCGGCTGACCGACCGCACCGACGTCGTGCCGGCGATCAACCAGGTCGAGCTGCACCCGTACTTCACGCAGGCCGCGCTGCGCGAGGCGCACGCCGAGCTGGGCATCGTTACCCAGGCGTGGTCGCCACTCGGCGGCGTCCTCGTCTACGTGCCCGGCGCCGATGAGTCCCGCGGCCCGCTGACCGATCCGGTCATCACCGAGCTCGCTGCCAAGTACGGCAAGACCCCGGCGCAGACCGTCCTGCGCTGGCACATCGAGCATGGGTTCGGTGCGATCCCGAAGTCGGTCAAGCCGCACCGCATCGCGGAGAACTTCGGGGTCTTCGACTTCGCGCTGGAGGCCGAGGAGGTCGCGGCGATCGATGCCCTGGACACCGGCGTGCGCGGCGGGCCCGACCCCGAGCAGCTCAGCATGGACACGTACCCGAAGGTCGTCGACAACGCCTAGCCCGGCCACCGATCGAAACGCGAGGACAGGAGCAACCATGGAGTACCGCCCACTTGGACGCACAGGCGTCCAGGTCTCAAAGCTCTGCCTCGGCACGATGATGTTCGGCGCCTGGGGGAACACCGACCACGACGACTCGATCCGCATCATCCACCGCGCGCTCGACGCCGGGATCAATTTCATCGACACCGCCGACATCTACTCCGCCGGCGAGTCGGAGGAGATCGTTGGGAAGGCGCTCAGAGGCCGCCGCGACGACATCGTGCTGGCCACGAAGTTCTGGGGTCCGATGGGCGAGGACCCCAACCGCCGCGGTGTCTCGCGCCGGTGGATCGTCGCCGAGGTCGAGAACTCGCTGCGGCGGCTGGGGACCGAGTGGATCGACCTCTACCAGATGCACCGCCCCGATCCGAACACCGACATCGATGAGACGCTCGGCGCGCTGACCGATCTCGTGCAGCAGGGAAAGGTCCGCTACATCGGCTCGTCCTCGTTCTCGGCCGGGGAGATCGTCGAGGCGCAATGGGCGGCGCGCGAGCAGCGCCTGGAGCGGTTCCGCAGCGAGCAGCCGCCGTACTCGCTGCTGGTTCGGGGCATCGAGCTCGACGTCCTGCCGACCGCTCAGCGCCACGGCATGGGCACCCTCACCTACAGCCCGCTGGCCGGCGGCTGGCTGTCGGGCCGCTGGACCGCCGACGCAACGCCGACGTCGCCGGCGCGTCAGCGGCTCGTCGCGCGCTTCGACATGTCGCTGCCGGAGAACCAGGGCAAGCTCGGAGCGGTCGAGCAACTCGCGAAGGTCGCCGACGACGCCGACGTGTCGCTCATCGAGCTGGCGATCGCCTTCGTCGTCAACCACCCCGCCGTGACCTCGGCGATCGTCGGACCGCGGACCATGGAGCAACTCGACGGTCAGCTTCCCGCCGCTGATGTCGTGCTCAACGCCGCGGTGCTCGACCGCATCGACGAGATCGTCCAGCCCGGCGTCAACCTCAACCCCGCCGACACCAGCTACGGCGAGCAGGTCCTCCAGCCGGCCCTCCGCCGACGTTAACGACCGACAGACGAGGTCGAGCAGATCGCCCCAGGGGCTGAGACGCAGGCCGAATGCGATCGCGCCTGCATCTTCCCGCAAGCCGAACACCAAGGGACACTGGCGGCGCTCGGCGGCGACTCGGGCCATCCAGCCGGTAGCCTCGCCGCGCCGCCATGGCCGTCACCGTCGTCGGATCGATCGCGTACGACGCCGTGCGCACGCCGTTCGGCGCCCGCGAGCGCATGCTCGGCGGCGCCGCGACGCACTTCGCGCTCGCCGCGTCGTTCTTCGACGAGGTCCGCGTCGTCGGGCCGGTCGGCGACGACTTCGCCCCGCAGGACATGGAGGTCCTGCGCGCGCGGGGGACGCTGGTCGACGACGTCGAGCGGGTGCCCGGCGGCCGGACGTTCTTCTGGGCCGGCGAGTACCACGACAACCTCAATCGCCGCGAGACGCTGACGACCGAGCTCAACGTCTTCGAGCACTTCGAGCCGAAGCTGTCGGCCGCCGCGCAGGAGGCCGAAGTCGTCTTCCTGGCCAACATCCAGCCCGAGCTCCAGCTCGACGTGCGCCGCCAGTGCACCGCCGCGCGCTTCGTGGCCATGGACTCGATGAACCTGTGGATCAACATCGCCCGCCAGGCGCTCGAACGCACGATCCGCTCGGTCGACTGCCTGCTCCTCAACGACGAGGAGCTCGAGCAGCTCACGGGCGCGCCGAACACGCCCGCGGCGGCGGAGGAGCTGCTCGGCTGGGGGCTGAAGGCCGTGGTCGCCAAGCAGGGCAAGTACGGCGCCGCGCTGTACACGCCCCAGGGCTTCTTCGCGGTGCCCGCCTATCCGCTGGCGCGCGTCGTCGACCCGACCGGCGCCGGTGACACGTTCGCGGGCGGCCTCGTCGGCTACGTCGCCGCCAGCGGAGCCGAGGAGCCGACGCTCGACGTGCTCGCGACGGCGATGGCCTACGGCACCGCGCTCGCCTCGTACAACGTCGAGGCGTTCGGGACCGAGCGCGTCGCCGTCCTGACCGCCGACGAGGTCTTCGACCGCGTCATCGCGCTGCGGCGGATGACGGCCTTCGAGGCCCCCGCGCTCGCCCTGCGCGGCTGACGCGCCAAAGACGCGTGCGGATGCGCGTCCGCGGGGATAGCATGCGGCGCGTGGACTGGGCGTTCATCTACCTCATGCTCGTCCTCAAGATCCCGATCCTCGCGCTGCTCGGGATCGTGTGGTGGGCCGTGCGCTCGACGCCCGACGACGCCGAGCAGCACACCGACGACGACGGCGGCCTGCGCCGCGCGCCGCGGCATCCGCGCCGCCCGCTGCCGCGGTCCCCGCGCCGCGGGCCCCACGGCGAGCCCGCGCCGCCCTCCCCGGCGCGCACGCGCACCGTCGTCGCCCGCGCGCGGCGCGCGGACCACGCCTGACAGACTGCCGCCATGGCGGTCTCCTCCGTGCTCTCCGACGGCACGATCCGGCGGCTCGTGGCCGAGGGCCACATGCGCATCGACCCGTGGGACCCGGCGATGCTCCAGCCCGCGAGCATCGACGTGAAGCTCGGGCGCTCGTTTCGCGTCTTCCACAACCACCGCGCGACCGCGATCGACCTCGCCGACCCGCCCCGGAACCTGACGGAGCACGTCGAGGTCGCGGCCGGGGACTCGTTCGTGATCCACCCGGGCGAGTTCGTCCTCGGGCGCACCGAGGAGTGGGTCGAGCTGCCCGACGACATCGTCTGCCGCATCGAGGGCAAGAGCTCGATCGGGCGCCTCGGCCTGATCGTCCACGCGACGGCGGGGTTCGTCGATCCGGGCTTTCAGGGCACGCTGACGCTCGAGATCACGAACCTCGCGCGGGTGCCGATCGTCCTCTGGCCCGGCCAGGCGGTCGCGCAGCTGTCGTTCATGGCTCTCGACCGCCCGGCGGAGCGCCCTTACGGCCATCCCGACCTGGGGAGCCACTACCACGGCCAGGTCGAGGCGACCGAGAGCCGCTACGGGTCGCCGCCGACCCCCGCCGGCGGCCGCGCCAGGTAGCGTTCACCGGCGATGGTCCCCGCGCTGCTCGTCCTGGCCGCCGAGGCGGCCGAGCCCTCGAAGACCGCGTTCTACATCTGCGGCGCGCTGCTCGCGGGCTGGGCCGTCGTCCTCGCCGCCATCGGCCTCAGCCGGGCGGAGTTCCCGACGTCGGACGCCGCCGAGCGCGGCGTCATCGCCCTCTCGCTCGTCCTCGTCGCCGCGACCATCGCGACCGCGGTCATCACGGCTTGAGCGACGACGACGGACAGGCGGTCTCCTTCCAGGTCGTGCAGCGCGGCACGCCGGTGTGGACCGCCGACGGGCACGAGATCGGCCGGGTCAGAGAAGCGCTCGAGAACGTCCGCGAGCACATCTTCGACGGTCTCGTCATCGACACGCCCGCGGGGCCGCGCTTCGTCGACGCCCCGGAGGTCGCGCGCATCGCCGAGCGCCGCGTGACGCTGACAATCGACGCGGCCGCGGCCGCGCAGCTGCCCGAGCGCGACCCGAAGGGCGGGACGGAGTACCGGGCGAACGTGCGCGGGCGCTTCGGCCGACTCTGGCGCCGGCGCCGCTGAGGCGCGCCACATCGCGCGCATGGACGCGCACGGTGCCGGGCACCGCCCGCCCCACCGCGACAATGAGGGAGCGTCAATGCCTACCCAGAGCCGTAGAACCGCCACCGCCAGCAGTCGCTTCGGCGGTCGTAACGCCACCCCGCCCCGGCGCCGGCCGAGCGTGCCTGCGCGGCCGGCGCTGCCGCGCCGCCGCCGCGCCCCGGAGCGCTCGCCGCTCGAGAAGGCCGTGCAGTCGGTGAAGAGCGCCGTGCCCACGCGCGGCGAAAAGGCGAAGGGCCGGTCCTCGTCCGGCGTCTCGAAGGGCAAGGGGCTCGCCGGCCTCGCCGCGCTCGCGGGCGCGGCGGGCGTCGCGCTCTCCCAGCGCGACAAGCTGAGCTCGCTCGTCCGCCGCGGCGGCCGCGACGAGGAGGCGACGACCGACGAGGGCCGCGCGACGACGCAGGCGGGGCCGGTGCCGCCGAGCGCCACGCCGCCGGTCGACGATCCCGTCGGCGCGCCCGCCCCCGAGCGCGGCACCGGCGCGTAGCTGCACCGCCGCGGCGCGGCTCACCCCGCCAGCCGCCGCAGCGCCGCTCCGATCTCGTCCTCCCCGAGGTCGCTCGGCGACCATGGCCCCAGGCGCGGCGTCCCGAGCGCGGTGCGCTCGACGGACGCGACGCGGACGGCGCGAAGCATCGCGCTCACGACCACGAGCAGGATCGCCGCGTGCACGTCGTCGCCCTCGGCGAGGTCGACGTGGAGGGCGAGCGCCGCGCGACGGGCGCCGATCGCCTCGGGCAGGGCCCCGACGTCGCCGCTGCGCAGCGCCCGCTGGGCGGCGGGCATGCGCTCGAGCGGCCGGGAGATCACGGAGCCGCGCTCGAGCACGACGAGCGGCTCGAGGATCCACCAGCGGTCGTCGGCGTGCGCGGCCGCTTCGCGCTCGACGGCCGACTGGCCGCGCAGGACGAAGGCCTCGAAGCCGGCCGCGCTCACGCGAGCCCTAACATGGGCTGCTCATGCAGAGCGAGGGAGAGCAATGAGCACCGAGACCGACACGCAGCGGACCGAGGCGTCCGGCTCGGCCGACGGCCGCCGGAACACGCTCGCCGTGACCGACAACCGCACCGGTCGCAGCTACGAGGTCGAGATCGTCGACGGCACGATCCGGGCGACGGACCTGCGCCAGATCAAGGTCGACGACGACGACTTCGGGCTCATGTCCTACGACCCGGCGTTCATGAACACCGCGTCGTGCCGCTCGGCGATCACGTACCTCGACGGCGAGAAGGGCGTCCTCGAGTACCGCGGGTACCCCATCGAGCAGCTCGCCGAGCACTCGACCTACCTCGAGGTCGCCTACCTGCTCGTCCACGGCGACCTGCCCACGCGGCAGCAGCTCGACGACTGGGTCGGCGAGATCACGATCCACACGTTCGTCCACGAGAACATCAAGGGCTTCATGCAGGGCTTCCGGCACGACGCCCACCCGATGGGAATGCTGCTCGGCTCGGTTGGCGCGCTCTCGACCTTCTACCCCGACGCAAACGAGATCAAGGACCCCGACAACCGCCACATCCAGACGATCCGGCTGATCGCGAAGATGCCGACGCTCGCCGCGTTCGCGTTCCGCCACAACATGGGCCAGCCGTACGTCTATCCCGACAACGACCTGGCCTACCCCGGCAACTTCCTCAACATGATGTACAAGATGACCGAGCTGAAGTACGAGCCCGATCCGCGGCTCGAGCGGGCGCTCGACATCCTCTTCATCCTCCACGCCGACCACGAGCAGAACTGCTCGACGAGCGCCGTGCGGTCGGTCGGCTCCTCGCAGGTCGATCCCTACTCGGCGGTCGCCGCCGGGGTCGCCGCGCTCTACGGGCCGCTGCACGGCGGCGCCAACGAGGCGGTCCTGCGGATGCTCAAGCGCATCGGCACGAAGGACAACGTCCCCGACTTCATCGCCGGGGTGAAGGACGGCGACGAGCGGCTCATGGGCTTCGGTCACCGCGTCTACAAGAACTACGACCCGCGCGCCAAGATCATCAAGCAGGCCACCGACGACGTCTTCGCGGTGACGGGCAAGAACCCGCTGCTCGAGATCGCCACCGAGCTCGAGAAGATCGCGCTCGAGGACGACTACTTCGTCTCGCGCAAGCTTTACCCGAACGTCGACTTCTACTCGGGCCTGATCTACGAGGCGCTCGGGCTGCCCGTCGCGATGTTCCCCGTCATGTTCGCGATCGGGCGCACGAGCGGGTGGATCGCCCAGTGGCTCGAGATGGTCCAGGACTCCGAGCAGAAGATCGCGCGCCCGCGCCAGGTCTACACGGGCGCGCGCGAGCGCGAGTACGTGCCCGTCGAGCGGCGGTAGCGCCCCACAGCCCACCAGGCGCGCCCGCTCAGGCGAGCGTCAGGGCGGTGCGCGGATCCTCGGTCCGTGTCGCCCTCGGCCACCCGCCAGCGGCCGGTCGCGCGCCTGCGGAGCCGTCTTGGCGGTGCGCGCCGACCGCTTGCGGGCGACCGGGCGGCCTCCGCCCTCGCCCGCGGCGCGCTACCGGCGGTCGTGGTCGCCGGCTCCGTTCTGCGGTGCTGGGGTCTCGGGCGCCAGGGGCTCTGGTACGACGAGGCCGTCACCTCGTGGCTGCTGCGCGGCACGCCGCGCCAGCTCCTCGCCGCGCTACCGCACAGCGAGTCGACGCCGCCGCTGTACTACCTCGTGGCCTGGGGCTGGTCCGCGCCGTCGGCGACACGGCCGCGGGCCTGCGCGCGCTGTCGGCGCTCGCGGGGACCGCGACGATCGCGGTCGCGTTCGCGGCCGGGCGCTCGCTGGCCGGGCGCCGCGTCGGGCTCGTCGCCGCGATCCTCGTCGCGGTCAATCCGCTGCTCGTCTGGTACTCGCAGGAGGCGCGGTCCTACGCGCTGCTCGTGCTCGTCACCGCGACGTCGCTGTGGCTCTGCGCGCGCGTCGTCGCGCGCCCGCAGCGGCGTCGGCTGCTCGCCTGGGCCGGGGCGAGCGCGATCGCGCTCGCGACGCACTACTTCGCGGTCTTCGCCGTCGTCCCGCAGGCCGTCGTCGTCCTCGCCCAGCGGCGCGCGGCGCTGCGCGACAGGCTGCTGGCGGTCGGCCTCGTGGGCCTCGCAGGCGCGTCGCTGCTCGTGCTGGCGCTGGCGCAGCGCAAGCACCGCTACTGGTTCATCGGTCGCCCGGTCGCGTTCCGGACCGAGCAGATCGTCCGCCAGTTCCTCGTCGGGTTCCGGCCGCCGGCCACGCGGCCGGCCGAGCTCGTGGCCGCGAGCGCGGTCGCGGTCGGCGGCGTCGCGCTCGCGCTCCGCGGCTCGCGCCGGGAGCGCCGCGCCGCGGCCGTCGCGGGCGGCGTCGGCCTCGCCGCCGTCGCGCTGCCGCTCGCTCTCGCCCTCGCGGGCACCGACCTCGTGAACACCCGCAACGTCATCGGCGCGCTCGTGCCGCTGGCGGTGGCGGTCGCGTGCGGCCTCGGCGCGCGCCGGGCGCGCGTCGCCGGCTCCGTGGCGACGGTGGTGCTGGTGGGCGTCTCGCTGTGGGCGCTGGTCGCCCTCGCGCGCGACCCGCTCGGCCAGCGCCCGCGCTGGGGCGCGGTGGCGGCCGCGCTCGGGCCGGCGCGGGCGCCGCGCCTGATCCTGCTCGAGGGCACGAGCACGTGGGCGCGGCCGCTAAGCCTGCTGCTCCCGCACACGTGGTGGCTCGGCCGGCGCGGGGCGAGCGTGCGCGAGGTCGACGTCGTGCGGCGCCCGGGCCGGCGCCGCTGCCCCGAGGCGACGTGGTGGGGCCCGTTCTGCGACCTGCGCCCGAGCCCCGCGCTCATCGCGCCCGGACGGGGCATGCGGCTCGTGTGGCGGCGCGACGTCGCAGGCTTCGAGGTCGCGCGCTTTCGCTCGCAGCGCCCCGTGCGCTTCACCCAGCGCTTCAGCCGCCACCGCCGGCTCCTGCTGACGCCGACGCGCCAGCCGCTCGTGCCGTGACCTGATCGCGCGTTCAGGTCCCGCTCAGCTTCGTGCGGCATGCTCGTCGCATCCTCGCGACCCTGACGAGCACGCTCACCGGCTGGATCGGCCACCACGGCGCCTACGCGGTCTTCGCGATCATGGCCGTCGACGCGCTCCTGCCCGTCGGCGGCGAGCTCACGATGCTCGTGGCCGGCGCCGTCGCGGCGGGGGCGATCGCGGGCGTCCATCCGGTCTTCCTCGGCCATGAGCTGCGCACGGGCCTCGAGAGCTACGTCGTGCTCGCGCTCAGCGGGACGCTCGGGTACCTCTTCGGCGCCGTCGTGGGCTGGGCGATCGGGTGGCGCGGTGGTCGGCCGCTGCTCGAGCGCCACGGGCGCCGCCTCGGCGTGGGCCCGACCGAGCTCGCGCGCGCCGAGGCTTGGTTCGACCGCCACGGGCGCTGGGCGGTCTTCCTCGGGCGCCTGACGCCGGTCGTGCGCTCGTTCATCTCGATCCCGGCCGGCGTGCTCGAGAGCCCGCTCCGGCCCTACGTCGCGCTCACGCTCGCGGGCTCGGCGATCTGGTGCTTCGCGTTCGCCGGCGCGGGCTGGGCCCTCGGCTCCGGCTACGACTCCGTGCACCGCGCGTTCGGGTTCGTCGACGCGATCGTCGTCGTCGGCGTCCTCGCCGCGATCGCCGCCGGCGTCGCGCTGCATCGCCGCCACGTCCGCACGTGAGGTGGGCGCCGACCGTTGCGGCGGCGGTGCTGTTGGCGGGCTGCGGCGGGGCGTCGCGCGAGCGCGCGACGACCACCGCGACGCGGGCGACGACGACCGCGACGACCGGCGGCCGCCGCCCCGCCGGCGCGGTCGCCGCGCCGCCGCGCGCTCGCTTCGCGCCCGTGCGCCGCGGACGCATCCCCGCCCCGCTCGACCGGCACGACGTCTACGCGGCGGGCCGCCCCGGCCGGCTCGCTCCGTGGGTGCGCGCCGATCCCGCGCGCGTCTACGTGCCCAACTCGGAGTCCGGCACGGTCGACGTGATCGACCAGCGGAGCGCGCGGATCGTCGAGCACTTCGCGGTGGGCCGGCTCCCGCAGCACGTGACGCCCTCGTGGAACATGCGGCGGCTGTGGGTGACCAACGACGCCGGCAACAGCCTGACGCCGATCGATCCGCGGACGGGACGGCCCGGGCGCGCCGTGCCGGTCGCCGATCCCTACAACCTCTACTTCACCGCCGACGGGCGGCGGGCGATCGTCGTCGCCGAGGCGCACCGCGACCTCGACTTCCGCGACCCCCGCACGATGCGCCTGCGCCACCGCCTGTCCGTGCCGGGGTGCGCCGGGGTCGACCACCTCGACCTCACCGCCGACGGGCGCCGGGCGCTCGTCTCGTGCGAGTACGCGGGCCGGCTGATCGTCGTCGACCTGCGTCGCGAGCGGGTCGTCAAGCGAATCGCGCTGCCGCCCGGGTCGATGCCCCAGGACGTCAAGCTCGCCCCGGACGGGCGCACCTTCTACGTAGCCGACATGGCCGCCAACGGCGTCTGGCTCGTCGACGCGCGACGGCCGCGCCGCATCGGCTTCAGGGCCACCGGCCGCGGCGCGCACGGCCTCTATCCCAGCCGCGACTCGCGCCTGCTCTACGTGTCCAACCGCGCCGAGGGCACGATCAGCCTGATCTCGTTCAGGCGGCGGCGCGTAGTCGGCCGCTGGCGGCTGCCCGCCGGCACGTCGCCCGACATGGGCGGCGTCTCCGCGGACGGCAGCGTCCTCTGGCTGTCGGGCCGCTACGGCGCCGAGGTGTACGCGATCTCGACGCGCACGGGACGCCTCCTGCACCGCGTGCCGGTCGGGCGCGG